>DWUX01000226.1 GCA_019120545.1 Candidatus Blautia stercoripullorum
ATAAATATTCTCGATTTTGATTAATGCGGCAGCCCCTTGCTTTTTTTCACAGAACTTATTATGATATGCCCAGAGGGGAACACGATGATTAAGGGGGCTTGATGATGAGCAGAAAGAAGAAAAGAATCTTGATCCTATTGTTTGTTCTTGCGGCGGCTCTTGTGATCTATGTCGGGGCCAGCCTGTGGATCTCTTATAACCTTTTGACGGTGGAGGATTATACGGTGACTCTGGGCCGGGAAGGGAAGGATCTGAAGGTGGTTGTGATCGGAGATCTTCATGACCATGAGTTTGGCGAGGAGAACCAGGAGCTGGCGGAGAAAATTTCAGAGATAGAGCCGGATCTGATCCTTATGGACGGGGATATGCTGAACGGTGATTCCGAGTCTGCCAGGATACCGGTGACGTTGATCCAGAAGCTGAAGGATGTGGCGCCTATATATTATGCTCTGGGAAATCATGAGGAAGATTATATAGCCCGGGGAAATGAGGGGCTGATCCAGGAACTGACGGACGCCGGGGCTGTGGTGCTGGATCAGGAATATGCGGACCTGGAGGCAGGAGGCGTAGAGATCAGGCTGGGAGGCCTGTATGCCTATGCCTTTGGCACGGATCCTAAGAGCGGATATAATGAGGCTGATGACGCTCCGGCAGATGTCCGGGAGTTTCTGGAGGAGTTTCAGGATACGGACCGTGTGAAGATCATGATGTCCCACAGGCCGGACAGTTTTATTTTTGGGGATACCAGTCAGGTGTGGGATGTGGATCTGGTGGTCAGCGCCCATGACCACGGCGGCCAGGTTGTGGTGCCTTTCCTGGGAGGCCTTTATGGGGGAGATCAGGGATGGTTTCCTGATTATGTCCATGGACTGTACCAGAAGGACAAGATACAGCTTTTTATTACCAGCGGTCTGGGAACTAATAAGAAGGTATTGCCAAGATTTAACAATCCGCCGGAGATCGCGGTTCTGCATATTACAGTGTAAAAAAGAGAAAATAACGGTGAGGACGCAGTCATGAATCTGCCGGAGGAGTTTTTCTCCGGCCCAGGAGGAACGAAGGATATGAACCTTGAGAAAGACTTTATCCTGAGAGAAATGGCAGGAGAATATGTGATCATCCCCACCGGAAAAAGGGCCCCTCTCCAGGAAGGGCTCCTTACGGTCAATGAAGTAGGAGCGGCGCTGTGGAAGGAACTGGAGACGGGGGCGGACTTTCAGGAGCTTCTTGCTTCTGTGCTGGCCCAGTATGAGGTGGAAGAAGAGAGGGCGGTAAGGGAGATCCGGGAATTTCTGGATCTTCTGAGGAGGAACGGTATATTGACAATGGAGGAAGATGAGTATAGAGACAGAGATCATAATTGATAAAACAGGACCAGTGGAAGAACTTTTGAAGAGAAAATCTGTGATCTGCCTGTGCGGGATGCCGGGCATAGGGAAAAAGACCATGGTGAGGACACTTTTGAACAATCATCCGGAGGCGGATGGGAAGATATGCTCTGCTGAAGAACTGGAGCCGTCTGTGCCCGGCGAGGGAAAGAGCTGTACCTGGTATTTGGTGCGGAAGCTGGAGGCCAGGGAATATCCGGGGCTTGCAGAGAAGCTCTGGGATTTCTTCCGGAGGATGCCTAAAGGAGACAAGGTGATTTTTGCCGCTGACGGGATAGTGCCGGAGGCTTTGCTGGAATTTCTCTGGAACGGAGCTATGGAAATGGTCTATCCGGAGAGCTTCTGGTTTACAGAGGCGGAGACTTATCGTTATCTGAAGGCTGTGGGAAGCGTTCTGGACAGAGGAGAGACCTACCGGCTTACCAGAGGCTGGGCAGGGTGTATCGCCCTGATGGCCCGGATCCAGAGGCAGCTTCCGGAGAAATGGAGTCCTGAAGAGCTGTGCAGCCGGTACGAGATACGGAAATATGTGGGGGACAGGATTCTGGGGATCCTGTCTGAGAAAGAACAGAAATTTCTTATGGAAAGGGCTTTCTGTCCCAGGCTGGAAAGAGAACTGGAAGAGCTTCTCTGGAAGGACCATGATGAGGAGACTGAGGAGCGCCTTTTTGCCAGCGGGATCATGAGCTATGTGCCTTGGCGGAATTTCTGGAGAGTCCATCCGGTGATCCGCCGGGCGCTGAGAAAAAGTCCGGAACAGGAGACAGGGAGGAAGGCGGTAAGGTGGTATGAAGAGCATGGCTATATCAGCGAGGCTCTGGAATGCTGCAGGAGCATCTCCGGCGAGGCAGAGTATCAGGAATTCCTGGTGAGGAATTACGACCGGCTGTCCTTTCTGCCCGGAGGGCTGAACCTTTCTCAGGATAAGAGAGAGGAGGAGAAACCGGAGCTTTTTTTCCTGAAATGGATGGAGGTCTATTTCAGCCAGAAATGGGGAAGGATGGAGAAGTATTACCGGAAAGCCTGGCTGTTGTGGCAGGAAGCAGAGCGGACAGGAAAGGATCTGGAAAAGTGGAGAGAGGTTTTCCTGAATATCTCCTATGTGAACCCCTTCGTAGAGACCAGAGAGTGGATGGAGCTGACGGAGGAACTGACAGAGCCTGGCAGAAGGCTGAGGCTATATTACATACTGGGGGAATCCTTTTCCTATCTCAGCGGGATCCGGGATCTGACGCCTTTGTTTGCCGGGACCAGGGAAGAAGTCAGGGCCTGGGAAAAACTGTGGCAGGAAAGGCTGGCCCCGGAGACTTATCTGGCCTACCGCCTTGCAAAGCTGGAGTATGATTTCCAGACCGACCGGATCCAGCCCCAGGAGCTGGAAGAAGTGCTCCGGGAGATAGGGCCGGAAAGCCCCTGGCAGCTGCGGCTGGGAAAATTATTTCTTCTCTATCTTTTTGCAGAGGGAGAGGAAGGAAAGAATCAGGTTCAGAGGGCCCTGGAGGATACGGTGGAGGATCTGAAAAAAGAAGAATCCCAGGTGTGCCGGTATAATACCACCGCCCTTTATTATCTTTCCGAGGCCAAGTGGGGGGAAAAGGAAGATATGCTCCGCTGGCTGAGAGATACAGGGGGAGATATTGAAAATAAGTGGGGGAAGACCTGCTTTCACATGGCAGCCCAGGTAAAGATCCATCTGTATCTGGAGAATTATACCCAGGCGGAAAAAGCCCTGAAGATCCTGATCCCTTTCTTCCAGGGAAATCACATCTGGAAATACCGGGCGGAGTCTCTTTTCCAAATGGCCATGGTGGAAAAGGCCAGGGGAAGGGAAGCAGAGGCTCTCAGATGGACGGCAGAAGCCATTCAGGCAGCAGAGCCCTGGCGATATGTAAGGATCTTTACCGGATACGGCCCCAAAGGCCGGGAGCTTCTGGAGGATTACATCCGGTTCCTGGAGAAAAGCCGCCAGGAGCCGGTGCGGATCAAGAAGAAATATAAATACGGCAATGTAAGAAACATGCCCTATAAAGACTGGCTGAACTATATCCTGCGGAAAGCCAAGAAAAGCCAGGCCCGTTACCCCGGAACGAAGAAAGAAGAGAAAGAAGCTTACCCGGCGGAAAAGCTTACTCTGACCGAACAGATGGTCCTTCAGTATCTGAAGCAGGGATGCACCAACGGAGAGATCAGCAGGGAGATGAACATAAAGCTTCCTACTGTGAAAAGCCATATCTATAACATCTATAAGAAACTGGGGGTCTCTACCAGACTCCAGGCTGTAGAAAAAGGCCGGGAGAAGGGATTCCTATAAAACTCTGAAAAATCGGAGGGATATCTCATACCTGAGTATGAGGTGTTCCTCTTTTTTTCATGCTAAAATTTAATCAGACACCGGAAAATTTTTAAAAAAGAGATGTTTCCGGGCTGTATTTTTTTAGCCATATGGAATGGAAAATTTTGGAAATCAAGAAAAATATAGTAAAAAAATTTTAGCAGGAAAGAGAAGATACTTATGAACGAAAATATAAAAAAACGAATATTAGAAGCTCTGAAAAGCTTTCTGGAAGGAGAAAAAGTCCAGTGGGAATCGGGAGTTTCCCCGGAAGAATGGGGAACTCTTTTTGATCTGGCCATCCAGCATCAGATCCTCCCTATGATCTACGAGGCAGTCTACGCCTGCCCGGCCTTCCAGTCTATGCCCCAGACCCAGAAAGACTACATGAAGCACAGAATGATCCAGCAGGTCATGGTCCAGGGGAAAAAAACAGCGGAATTCCTCTCCCTTTATTCTAAGCTTCTGGAAAAAGACCTTACTCCCATTGTGGTAAAAGGAATCATCTGCCGGGAAATGTACCGGGAGCCGGATTACCGGGCTTCAGGAGATGAAGACGTACTGATCCCTCCGGAACAATTCCCTCTCTGCGATCAGGTGTTCAGAGAAAACGCTATGGACTATCTGGAACCTGAGAAAGATCCGGAAAAGGAAGGGGAGGTTCCCTATTATAAAAAAGGAGGGCTCCTTCACATAGAGCTTCATAAAGAACTGTTTCCCTCCCAGTCAGAGGCTTACGGAGAACTGAACGAAATGTTCCGGGATGTTTTCCAGAGAAAGATCCAGACCGAGATCCAGGGAGTTCCTGTTTATACCATGGGCCATACAGATCACCTTCTGTACCTGATCCTCCACGCCTTTAAGCATTTCCTTCACAGCGGATTCGGCATCCGCCAGGTGTGCGACATTGTGATCTATGCCAATACATACGGATCTGAGATTGACTGGGAATATCTGTACCAGGCATGCCAGAAGATCCACGGGGAGAACTTCACCGCAGCCATTTTCCACATCGGAGAAAAATATCTGAACTTTGACAAAGAACAGGCCTGCTATCCTGCCCTGTGGCAGCAGGAAGAGGCAGACGGAGAAGCCCTTCTGGACGATCTTCTCCAGGGCGGGGTCTTCGGAGACTCCAGCCTGAGCCGGAAACACAGCAGCAACATGACCCTTGCGGCGGTAACCGATGAGAAAAAAGGGAAAAAAGCCAAAGGTTCCCTGGCCAGCTCCCTGTTCCCGGATAAAGAGTATATGGCAGGAAAGTATACCTATCTGGAAAAATATCCTTTCCTCCTCCCTGCCGCCTGGGGAAGCAGGATCCTGAACTACATGAAAGAAACCCAGGGAACAAAAAATAACGACGCCAAAGAAAGCATCGCTATCGGAAACCAGCGGATCGAACTGCTGAAAAAATATAAGATCATACGGTAGAAAAACTGTGTTCATAAAAGAAAATCCTTCTGTATTATACGCAGGCGCTTACCTGCCAGGCGCCGGAAGCCCTAAACCTATGCCGGATTGATTCCCAGGAGCAGCGAGCCAAGGGTTAAATACAGAAGGATTTTTTGGTTGTCTAAATGCAGCAGATCAGGAGCATCAGAGATTGTATTTTTTATACAATTCTTCCCGATACTCAGGGTCTGAGGCGGCTTTAACGATCAGATCTTCTTTTTGCTCTTTACTCAGCAGCAGGATCAGCCTGCTGTAACGCTCAGCAGCTATCTGCTTTCCCTGTTCTATACCTTCTTTAAGCCCATCATCCCAGATCATTTCTCCCAGTTTGGTCATGGCGATCCCCTCCTATCTTGCGGCATAGAAATGTTTTCTGCCTTTATCATATCATACTGTACAACAGAATGCTTCGTGTTTTTTGTGATTTATAATCTGTTTGCCTTTCTTCGAATAATGGCTGCACGTTCATATTTTGGTGGACTCCAAGTTTGGAAATCCTTTTATAAGTAAAGATACACCGGATTTCTATTCTTTTCATCCTTATATCATGATATCTGGCCCTGAATATATTAGATACTCGACAATTTTCCTTTTAGAATTAATTTGTGTATATAAAAAATATATAAGATATATCAGGAAATAAGTAAAAGACTTTTATAGAACCGATTGTCTGTGGCCGGACTATGATATATAAGGAAAAGAGATGAGACATTTTTATCAGTACCGATAAAATGTGAAAAAATTGTGAAAAATCTGCAAGTTAGTGAATTGAAACTTGACTTTTAACAAGTTAAAGTGATAAACTAAAAAATAATAGTTATTTGAGGCAGAAGTTTATATGGCTGCATAAAGGACGAGGAGAGATGTGTATTGGAAGAGGAAGGGAAGAAAATCTCTGATACAGACAGGGAAAGACGATACCAGATCAGCGAGGACTTTGTTTTGCGGCAGATCGGAGGCGAATATGCCGTTATTCCCATAGGGGAGGCGTCTTCCATCAGCAATGCAGTAATGTCTCCTAATGATTCAGCGGTTTTCCTGTGGAAACAATTTATGGAACCTAACACAGAGGAAAAAGTGATCGCAAAAGTCCTGGAAGAATATGAGGCACCGGAAGAAAAAGTAGAGGACGATGTGCACCGCTTTATCCAGGAGTCGCTGAGGAGACAGATTTTAAAGGAGGTAGATTAAAATGGAAAGAAAATGGGAAACACCAAGAGTTTTGGTACAGGAATTTGAGCCAAACGAGTATGTAGCGGTATGCTGGGGTGTAGCCTGTGATGTAAGCTGGGCAAACGACTATGAACAGAGATATGGATTCTGGGATGGCGGAAATGTATCCCATGCTTCAGACCACTGCGGAAATTCATCCAATCAGGTTATTTACGACTGGAATAACGATGGCGTAGGCGAGAGAATGGTAGAGACAGGGACAGATGGTCTGGGAACTTTGAATTGTAGAATATATGAAGATTGTACGGAGACAGGAAAATTTATAAACCCAATATCTGCATCTCAGGTACAGGTTGGAGATTTGATCTACTGGACAACTTCTGCTGGAAACAGAACATGGCATCACAGAGGTACTGTAACGGCTACAGCAGAGGGTCATCCAAACCGTTCATAATGACAGTTTCGTATTTACATAACAGCATATGGAAAGAGAATCGGAGATTTCCGGTTCTCTTTTTTAAAACAGTATAATTTATATGGATTAAATCCGCCTTTTATGAGAAGAGGAGTGGATTCTATGGAACATGAACAAAATATAACAACAGTGGAACGGATGATGCTGAGCCGGGCTGCCGCCAACGGACGGCCATTGAATGGCAGTCTGGAGCTTCTCCCCTTGTGCAATATGAACTGTGATATGTGTTATATCAGGCTGAGTCCTGAAGAAATGAAGAAACGAGGAAGACTCCATACGGCAGAGGAGTGGATCCGACTGGCAGGAGAAATGGAGAAGGTAGGAGTGCTGTTTCTGCTCCTCACAGGGGGAGAACCCCTGCTGTTTCAGGATTTCCGGCGGCTGTATCTGGAACTGCGGCAGATGGGAATGATCCTGACGATTAATACAAACGGGACCCTCCTGGATGAGGACTGGGCGGATTTTTTTGGCAGATACAGGCCCCGGAGGATCAATATTACCTTATACGGAAAGGATGATACAGCTTATGAAACACTTTGTCATTATCCCGGGGGATTTGAAAAAGCCCTGAGAGCAATCCGACTGCTGAAGGAAAGGGAAGTAGACGTAAAGATTAACGGAAGTGTTACCAAAAATAACCGGAAGGATATGGAAGCCATCTACAGGATCGGACAGGAACTGGACGTGCCGGTTCATATGGATACCTATATGCTGCCCGGGATTCATGAGAGGGGAAAGCCCTTTGAAAAACAGGCAAGGCTGGAACCAGAGGAAGCGGCGGCAGCAGAGCTGGAGGTTATGAGAACAGAGTGGGACAGAGAATCTTTCTTTGCATATGTGAGGGAAATGAACAGACAATTAAAAGAAGAAAAGAAAATCTATCCGGACCGGATTTCCTGTATGGCAGGGAATTGTTCTTTTACCGTAAACTGGAAGGGTGAGATGCGGCCGTGCGTTACCTTAGAAGAACCTGGGGTTCCGGTGTTTGAAACAGGATTTGAGACTGCCTGGCAAGAAATAAGAACCAAATCTAAAGAGTTTCAAATGAATCCAAAGTGCAGAAAATGCAGACTCCGTCCAGTGTGCAAGACCTGTGTGGCCTGCGCAAAATTGGAAACAGGGGAATACGGAGGTTTGCCGGAATATCTCTGCCGATATGCAAGAGAGTATGGAAAACTGCTGGAAGAGGAATGGAGGAAGATTTCTCAGGGATATTAAAAAATAGAAAAATAAAAAAGAACAGAAAATGAAATACATGAAAAAAATGTGGGAAATACAGGGAATTCTGTATATACAGTTGAATTTCATTTTCATAGGTAGTAGAATATACATGCAGATAAAGAAAGTTTTATCTTCATTAAAAAATAAAATAAATTTCTTGTTTGTATTTATTTCAAATTTGGCACAGAATTGTGAAGAAACTGTGTCTCATTTTACTTGACAATGGTAAGAACTGTGTTATCATATATATGCATATACAGGAAATTTATTTGGAGGAGGAGTAGATTGGAGAGAGACAAACAGTCGTCCCAGCCCCTCTCTGACTCTGAACTTCAGAAACATCCCCTGAGTCATGAGTCTGAGCCAGGTAAAAGAAGATTTAAAGCAAATCCGGATTTCATTCTCCGGGAGATTGCTGGAGAGGCCGTGCTCATACCTGTGGGAGAGGCGGGGATATTTGAAAACAGCTTGATTTCGTTAAATGATACTTGCAGTTTTTTGTGGAAGCTGTTTCAGACGCCCAGGACAGCAGAGGATGTGATCGCCCGGGCAAAGGAAGAATATGAAGATCCTGAGGGCGAGATGGAACAAGGAATTTACAGTTTTATAGAAGATTATGTAAAATATGGTTTATTGAAGGAGGAATAAAAAATGGAAAGAAAAGTTTGGGAAAAACCTGTGACTGTTGTACAGAAATTTGTGCCAAATGAATATGTAGCTGCTTGTTACAAAATAAAGTGTACGACACCTCAACATAATGCTACTTTTTATTATTTATATGATGATTCAAATCATAATGGCACATGGGATGACGGTGACAGGTTGCTTTATTCCAATGGATGGGGAGGATTTAGCGGCTGCAACCGGTGGCATAAGGGTGTAATTCGGGATAATCCGCCAGAAGAGAATGGATTTGTTACAAGAGGAAGGAATCCTAAGTGGGACAAAGCATATTCAGTATTTTGGTGGAATGAGAGATTAGGCGCTGACAGTGATTATCACGTGATGACACCGGGAAATGAAAACTATGAATCAAATCCAAATGCGTCATAAGTTTTAGAATGATAAAGAATAATTCCATTTTTGGGCGGGTGGCTTATTATGAGCCATCCGCTTTGTGATTTATGAGATAAAAGGAGTAATATATGGAAGCAATTGAATATAGCGGAAGCTTTGAGCAATATTTGTGCGAAAAGGCAACACTAGCTCACATACCAATAAATGCAATATTAGAATTAACGCCATTATGTAATATGAACTGTAAAATGTGCTTTGTTCGGCTAGGCATAACAGAAATGAAACAAAAAGGCGAATTGTGTAGTACGGAAGAATGGATCGCATTAGGAGAAGAAATGCAAAAAGCAGGGACAATGTTTGTTTTGTTTACAGGGGGAGAACCATTACTACATCCGGGATTTAAGGATATTTATATTGCTTTAAAAAAAATGGGGATAGTTCTTACAATCAACACAAATGGTACATTGATAGATGAAAAGTGGGGAGATTTTTTTGCACAATATCCGCCTCGTAGGATTAATATTACTTTATATGGAAAAGATGAGCATACTTATAAGACATTATGCAGTTATCCAGAAGGTTTTCAAAAAACTTTACATGCGATAAAACTTTTGCAAGAGCGGAAAATTGATGTGAAAATTAATGGCAGTATTACTCCAGATAATGTAAATGATGTGGATCAGCTGGTAGATATCGTAGAAAAACTAGGAGCAGTATGGAAATTTGATACATATATGTATCCTGCTTCAAGAGAACGATGTGCTACTTTTCAACAGGATGCTAGGATGACAGCTAAAAAAGCGGCTCAGGTAAGAGTAGAATTAATGAAAAAGAGGATGACAGAAGAGGAATTTATTAACTTTGCAAATGAATTCAGCCAAAAAGTAAAAAAATCCCGGGGTGAATATATTTCTATGCCTGTAAGCTGCCGGGCAGGGCGTAGTTCTTTTATAATTAACTGGCAGGGGGAGATGCGGCCTTGCGTTATGATGACAGAGCCGTCAGTGCCGGTTTTTAAATATGGATTTCGAACATCCTGGGAAAAAATAGTAGAGAAAGTCGCAAATATCAAGATGAGCCCTGAGTGCAGTGCTTGCTGCTACCGTGATGTATGTCAGACGTGTGCAGCTTGCGCATTTTTGGAGAGTGGTTTTTATGATGGTATTCCTGAATATATGTGTGAGTATACGGAGGAAACTTTGAAACAATTGAAAGGAGAAATAAGAAATACTTAGCATGGACAAGAAGTTTAAAATCGGCGATTTTCTGTTCCGCCTGGTCTGCCCTCCGGAGATCCTTCCTCCTGAGAACTTTCTGAAGTTTGCCTGGGAGGAGGGAGCAGATCAGGAGACTGCGCCGGAATACACCTATTATATAGAAGTAACAGATCATCTTCCCCAGCCTGAAGGCAAGGTCCTGGCCAGGCGGCCGGATCTTCTGGTGTTTCAGAGCGAGACGGGGGAGAGCCGTCTCATTGGAGTGAAGGGGACGGAAGGGTATTATGCCTGCTATCAGGAGGTATCTTCTCATAAGGCCCGGATCCTTCTGGCCAGAGACCGGATACAGGGGCTGCATATTGACCCGGTGTTTACCTCTCTTCTTGCACTGGAGAGACGGCTCATCGCCAGAGACAGTCTCATCCTCCACTGCGCCTACATGGTATATCAGGGGGAGGCTATTTTGTTTTCCGCACCTTCTGAGACAGGCAAGACCACCCAGGCCAATCTGTGGGAGAAGCACCGGGGCAGCCGGACAGTGAACGGAGACCGGGCTCTCCTTGGGAAAAGGAAGGGAAGATGGACAGCCCAGGGATGGCCGGTATGCGGTACTTCGGAGGTCTGCTACAATGAAGAATTTCCCATCCGGGCTGTGGTGATGCTCAGCCAGGCCAAGGAAAACCAGGCACAGCAGCTTCTTCCCGGCAGGTCCTTTCCCCTGCTGTACAGTCAGATCACAGTAAATAAATGGAATATGAAGGATCATCTCCACGCCATTGATCTGATCCAGGAGCTGGCGGAAGGGGTTCCTGTGTTTCATCTGGGCTGTACTATATCGGAGGAAGCAGTGGACTGTCTGGAGGAAGCCTTGAAAAAACTGGATGGTTGACGTTTTGGAACCTGGACTGTTATACTGTTGTACTAGAAGAAAGAGGCGGCAGAGTATAAGGCTGCGGCCCTGGATGGGAGAGGTTTCATGGACGAAGAAAATCGGAATCAAAATAAGAATCCGGCCTTTGAATCTCTGGATATCCTGATATCCAGGTGGAGGGACGGAACCTTCGGTGAGATCATAGAGGACTGGAAGTGGATCTTCAGCTACAGCGCCAGGTATAAGGGAGCCATTGTGTTCTATGTGATCCTGGGTGTTTTCAGTACTTCTATGGGACTGGTCAGCAGTGTAGCCGGCAAGTACCTAATTGATATTATCACAGGATTTGAGACCAGCAAGCTCTGGGTAATGATCGCTATTATGGTGGGCAGTACTGTATTCAGCCTGGCTTTTAGCAGTATTATCAGCAGGATCACGGCAAAGCTGAGCATTGATATTAACAATGATATCCAGGCGGATATTTTTGACAAGATCGTAGATGCGGACTGGCTGTCTCTGAATAAGTATTCCAACGGAGATATTCTCAACCGTTTCAACGGAGATATCGGGACCGTGAGCAGCAATGCCATCAGCTGGCTTCCTACCATTATTATTGCGGTTTACAATTTTATTGCTACTTTCTTTGTGATTCTTCATTATGACTGGATCATGGCGGTGATCGCTCTGGCCAGCGCTCCCTTCATGCTTCTTATGTCTAGGTTCATGATCAAGAAGCAAAGAGACTACAGCAAGAAGGTCCGGGAGATGAGCTCGGAGCTGATGACCTTTGAGGTAGAAGCTATCTATAACTTTGATACTATTAAATCCTTTGGAGTGGCGCCCCATTACAGCAAGAAGATGCGGTGGTGGCAGTCTAAGTTCCGGGACATCAGCCTGAAGTACAACCTGTTTTCTATTAAGACCAATATTCTCATGTCCATTATGGGAACTCTGGTGCAGTTTGCGGCTTTCGGCTACTGTCTGTTCCGGCTGTGGACCGGGGATATTACATACGGAACTATGACCTTGTTCCTTCAGCAGAGGAGTAATCTTTCCTCTGCTTTCAGCAATGTGGTTTCCATCATTCCGTCTTTCCTGAACAGTTCTGTGTCTGCCCACCGGATCCGGGAGCTGGTGGAGCTGCCCAGGGAAGTGCATATTCCTGAGAGCGGGGAAATGGATAAGTATGCGGAAGAGGGATTTCAGGTCCGGATGGAGGATGTGAATTTCTCCTATGTCCAGGGGACCCGTGTGATCACAGACTCTGCTTTTGAGGCGAATCCGGGAGAGATCGTGGCTCTGGTGGGCCCTTCCGGTGAAGGAAAGACTACCATGATCCGGCTGATCCTGGGACTGGTCCGGCCGGAGGACGGAGAGGTGAAGCTGAGAGCTTCCAACGGCCGGGAGATTCCTATGAATGCAGAGACCAGACATCTTTTTGCTTATGTTCCCCAGGGAAATACTATTTTGTCAGGGACCATTGCGGAAAACATGCGGATGGTGAAGGAAGACGCCACCGACGAGGAGATCATTGAAGCCCTGAAGGTAGCCTGCGCCTGGGACTTTGTGGAGAAGCTGCCGGATACGATCAACAGCAGCGTGGGAGAAAGAGGACGGGGTCTTTCCGAGGGCCAGGCCCAGCGTGTGGCCATTGCCAGAGCGGTGCTGAGAGATTCGCCTATTCTTCTGCTGGATGAGGCTACCTCTGCCCTGGATGTGACTACGGAGCGGACGGTGCTGAAAAATATCGTACAGCAGCACCCCAATAAGACCTGCATTGTTACCACCCACAGGCCCAGTGTGCTGAACCTCTGCCAGAGAGTGTACCGGGTCATGGAGACGAAGGTGACAGAGCTCAGCGAGGAAGAATCCAGCCGTATGGCCATGGATTTCTAGGAGGGATCAGATGACCAGACTTGTGGATACCAGAGAATATGTATCGGCTCTTCGGGAGCTGACAGAAGAGGGACGGGAGGTCTCTCTTCTTATATCCGGCAGCAGTATGTCCCCCTTTTTAATACATGCCAGGGATTATATTTATTTCCGGAAGCCGGACCGGGAGCTGCGCAGGGGAGACATGGTGTTTTTTCAGAGGGATTCGGGGCAGTTTGTCATGCACAGGATCCTGAAAGTACGAAAAGATGGATTTTATCTGGTGGGAGACGGCCAGACCCAGGTGGAAGGCCCTGTAAGGAGAGAGCAGATCTTCGGTCTGGTGTTCTGTGTCCAGAGAAAGGGAAAAAAGATAAGGCCGGGGGATTTCTGGTGGGAATTTTTTGCCCACGTCTGGCTGGCTCTCCTGCCGGTCCGGCCTTTTTTGTCGGGATTTTATGGGAAACTGTCAGGAGCAGGAAAAAGAGGAAATAAGAATTCCGTATCAAAATAGTGATTTTTATAGGAGAATATGCTATACTACTGGCGTATCACGGGATTTTAAGTACAAAGGGAGAAGTCATGAGAGATATACATACCCATATTTTGCCGGGGATCGATGACGGCTCCAGGGATCTGTATGATTCTATGGAGATGGCGGCTATGGCTGCGGATGGCGGCACTACAGTGATGGTAGCTACCCCCCACTGTAATATCCCAGGGGTATATGACAATTATTTCGGAAAAGAGTACATAGAACTTTTTCGGAAGACGGTCCGGGAACTGGAGCGGAATCATATCCCTGTAAAGCTTTTGCCGGGAATGGAGGTCTATTCTACTTTTAAGCTTCCCAGACTGCTGGCGGAGGGAAAGATCATTACGCTGAATAAGAGCAGATATCTGCTGATGGAGTTCGACTTTCAGGAGGACCCGGATTTCGCGGACAGGATCCTGGACAGGGTGCGGGAGGCCAGAGCTATTCCGGTGATCGCCCATGCAGAGCGGTATGCGTTTGTTCAGGATGACCCGGAGATCGTATACCGGTGGCTGGGCAAAGGCTATGCCGTGCAGATCAATAAAGGAAGCTTTATGGGGAGGTTCGGAAGAACTGCCCAGCGGACGGCTTTTGAACTGCTGGACCACAATCTGGTCACAGTAGTGGCCAGCGACGCCCACAGCCCTTATCAGCGGACACCCTGGATGCAGGACGTCTATGAGTCTCTTTTGGAGGAATACCCCAGGGATTATCTGGAGGCACTGTTCACTGAGAATCCGGGAAGGATCTGCAGAGGACAGGAAGTGATCCGGTTCCGCAGGATTTCCTTTCAGGATACATACCAGATTTAAGGAGCAGGAAGAAGGATATGAGAAAATTAAGAATTGCGGTAATTATTATTTTTATCGGGGCGGCGGCGCTTTTTGCCGCCTATCAGGTAAGGACCAGGATAGAGGCGGATACAGAGCCTCCGGTGATCACCAGTGACAGCGACAGTGTCTCTGTCAGCGTGGAGGGCGAGGAATCCGATGTATTTCAGGGCCTGAGCGCAGAAGACAATGTAGACGGAGACATTACAGACGACATCCGTGTGGCTTCTATGTCCAACTTTACAGATACGGGAACAAGAAATATTACTTATGTGGTCTTTGACAGTTCCAATCAGGCTGCGACCCTGACCAGAGAGCTGGTCTATTCAGACTATACGCCTCCGAGGATCACTCTTACAGAGCCTCTGCGGTTTGAAGTGAATGATACAGAGGAATGGGAGACCTCGGATTTCCTCCAGCTCTTCCAGGCCACAGACTGTCTGGATGGGGATATCACCAGCCAGATCCGGATGAACATTGAGGGAAACGGCTATATTGACGGTGCGGGAACTTACCCCATCACCCTTCAGGTAAACAACAGTGCGGGAGATGTGACCTCAGTGCCGGTGGAGATGACCATTGTGGATCCGGAGGATGAGCAGGAGAATGAGAAGTATTATCCTGTGCTTTCTCAGTATATTGTCTACACAAAAGCGGGGCAGAGTCTTTCTCTGGGAGATTATGTCACAGGCCTTCAGAGAGGAAGCATGGTCTATGAATTTGACAGCCCGGATATGCCGGAGGATCTGGCAGGGACTGAAGTGAGTATTACAGACGGGACAGATTACAATACACCGGGAACCTATACGGCAGAATTCAGCTATACGCCTCCGGAAGGCGTGACTGCCACAACGAAAATGACGGTAGTGGTGGAGGAGTAAGAGATGAGCAAGGAAAATGAATATACAGATTTATTGGAAAACAAGAAAATAGAGCCCTACATTCTGATCCACGACATTCTTGTAAACTGGTGGGTCCTCCTTCTGGGGGCCCTGGCGGCGGCTATGCTGGCCTACATAGCGGTGAGCGTCCGTTATGTTCCTTCTTATACTACATCGGCTACCTTTGCCGTGTCTTCCCGTTCTTCTTCCAGCAGCTATGCAAGTCTCAGTTCTGCCAATACCATGGCTACTACTTTGCAGAAGATCATCGAGAGCAACGCCATGCAGAGTATTCTCTGCGACCAGCTGGGAGTAGAGGAGATTAATGCGGACATCAGTACCAGGGTGATTGAAAATACCAACCTTCTGGAGCTGACGGTGGCGTCTGATTCACCCAGAGAGGCTTTTGATATTATGAACGGCATTATTGAAAATTATTCCAGTATTGCTTACTATTCTGTGGGAGACGCGGTGATGGATGTCCTCCAGGAGCCCCAGATTCCCTTTTCTCCATCGAATCCTCTGAATACCAGAGATACGGCGGAGAGAGCCTTTCTTATTGCCTTTCTGGGATTGGCCGCTTTGACGGCTCTGATCTCTATTATGAGAGACACGATAAAGGGAGAGCAGGAGATCGAGGAAAAACTAGACGCCAGAAGCCTGGGAAGTATTTCCTTTGAACGCAAATATAAGGTAGTGAAAGATATCTTCCAGAAGAAAAAGAACAATGCGGCTCTTCTGATCACGAATCCCCTGTCTGGTTTTTCTTTTGTAGAGAATTATAAGAAGCTTGCGGCCAGGATTGAGTACAAAATGGAAGAGCATGGAAGCAAGATGCTGGTTGTGACCAGTGTGTCGGAAAATGAAGGAAAGTCTACAGTGGCTGCCAACCTGGCTATCAGCTTTGCCCAGAAGGGAAAAAGAGTGATCCTTATCGACGGAGACCTAAAGAGACCTTCCCAGTTCCTGATCTTTGGACTGGAGATGGAGGACAAAAGCGAGCTGGGAGAATTTCTGAAAGAGAATGCGGATTTTAAGGATGTATTGAAAAAGATCAAAAATCCCAATATGCTGTTTATCGGCGGAAGAAACTGTTACTCTTCCTCTACGGAGATCCTTCAGGGACCCCAGCTTGGCCGCCTGATGAATGCCTGCAGAAAATATGCGGATTATGTGATCATCGATACGCCTCCTGCGGGAATCCTGGGAGACGCAGAGATTTTTGCCAGGTATGCGGATGAGGTCCTGCTGGTAGTGCGTCAGAATTATATTTTTTCCGCGGACATCAACGACACTCTGGACGGATTCCGGGGAGAGGACGATCATGTCCTGGGGGTGGTGCTTAACGGCGTGAAGACCTTCGGCAACAGTACTTCCCTGGGCAGATATGGCTACGGCCGGTACGGCAAATATGGAAAATACGGCAAATACGGCAATTATACCAGGAAGCAGAGGGATTGATATGAGTGATAGAATTGAATCCACAGAAAAAGAAAGAATTGAAGAAACGGAAAAGATTGATATCATAAGTCTTGCCGGCGACTTTTTGTATGGACTGAAAAAACTCTGGCTGCTGATCCTGGTGATGACCCTGGCAGGCGCAGGGATCTCTTATTTCAGGACCAGCTATACCTACACCCCTCAGTATGTGGCTTCTGCCACTATGTCGGTAACTGCTCCGGGGGGCCAGTACATCGGCGCCCAGACAGCGTCTCAGATGGCGGAGGTTTTCCCCTACATTCTGACCAGCGGAGTTCTGGAGGACGTGGTAGCCCGGGAGATGGGGATGGATTCTGTGCCGGGGAGCATTTCTGCTACGGCAGAAGAGGGGACCAACCTTCTTACTATGTCGGTGACTTCCGATGATCCCCAGATGGCTTACGATATTCTCCACACAGTGATCGACTGTTATCCGGAGGTGGCGGAGTTTGTTCTGGGCAATACCAGCCTGACGATCTTAGATGAGACAGGAGTGCCTTCTGATACTCAGAAGGAGGTTGTAGTAAGAGGCTCTTACAGAAGAGGAGCCGTTATGGGAGCCGGGGCAGGACTTGTGATCCTTTGCCTATATATTCTCCTGAAAAAGACTGTAAAGTCCAAGGACAAGCTGAAAAGCCAGATCAATCTTCCGGATATGGGAAGTCTTCCCTATATCCGAAATAAGAAAAGGAAGAAAAAACCGGAACAGAATAAGGTGTCTCTGATCAATGAAAGAACGCCGGCTTCCTACCAGGAGGCTATGCGGAGACTCCGGATCCGGGTGCTCAAGGAAGTGGAGGAAAACCAGACTAAAACCATCATGGTCACCAGCTCTATCCCGGGAGAGGGAAAAACTACAGTGGCTGTAAACCTGGCTATATCTCTTGTCAGACAGGGGAAAAAGGTAGTCCTGGTGGACTGCGATCTGAGAAATCCCTCTATAGCAGATTTCCTGGGGATTACAGAGCAGCGTCCGGGTATTGATTCTGTTCTTCATAAAAAAGCCGCGGTTACCGATGTACTGACGGAGATAGATGTAAACGGGGAAAACAAACTGACCCTTCTTCTTGGAGAAGAGGAAGAGAAAACAGATATTTCCCTTCTGGGAAGCAAGCGGATGGAGGGACTGATCGCAGAGCTGAAGAATATGGCGGACGTGGTCATCCTGGATACGGCTCCGGCTCAGCTTCTGGCAGATGCGGCTCTGATGGCCAGATTTGTAGATGCGGCTCTTTATGTGATCCGTTATGACTATACAAAGATGTACAAGATCCGGGAGGGAATCCAGGCTCTGGCTATGAGCAAGATTAAAATGCTGGGGTATGTGTTTAACTGTGACAGAAATTCCGGAGACGGCAAGTATGGATATGGCTACGGATATGGATACCGGCGCTATGGCAGCTACGGCCATTACGGAAGATACCGGGACACAGGAAAGCGGGATAAGAAGGAAGATCTGTCCGGCCGTGTGATTAAAGACTAGGGGGCGGAGAGATGGGAAATCCCGGAAGAAAGAGAAAAAAGAAAAAGAATAAGCTGAGGATCCTCGTAGTGATCCTGGTGCTGCTGATCCTGGGAGCCGTAGGATTGTTCCTTTTTATTGATCACCAGATTACAGGAAACAGTGTGGATATCGTGGATCAGGAGGAAGTAGATCCTACTGCAGAGGAAGTCCTCATCGGAAAAGAGGAACAGAAAGACGACCAGGTCTACAATGTGCTGCTGGTAGGCACGGACTCCAGAGACCCGGACGCGGATATGGGAAGATCGGACAGTATGATGCTGATCTCTTTTAATAAGGCGAAAGAAAAAGCCACCATTGTTTCTTTCCTGAGAGACTGTCTGGTAGATATTGACGGTCATGGAAAGAGCAGGCTGGGACATACCTATGCCTACGGGGGCGTAGGGCTTACTATCAACACCTTAAATGAAGTGTTTGATCTGGATATCCAGAAGTACATTACCATTAACTTTGACAGTCTGGTAAATGTTATCGATGAACTGGGAGGCATACAGGTCACTCTCACAGAAGAGGAAGCAGAGTATTACCGTTCCGCTGGGATGCCGGATATCCAGGCAGGAACTGTTACCCTCACCGGCTCTCAGGCTCTGGTCCATGCCAGAAACCGTTCTCTGGACAGCGACTTCGGAAGGACCCGGCGTCAGAGAAGCGTTATGTACGGCGTTTACCAGAAGGTGCTGGAGAACCGGGATCCGGCGGCGCTGCTGTCTTTGATCAATTACTGTATAACTCAGGTAAATACAAACATGAGTGTGACGGAAATCTATGATCTGGCTGCTTCGGCCCTGGCCGTGAGTGACCTACAGACGCAGCAGGCGGTAGTTCCTATGGACGGATCCTACACTTCTATTAATTATGAGGGTATGGCGGTTCTGGATCTGGATATTGACGCAAATAAGCAGCATATCCATGAATTGCTGTATTAATGTGAAAAGAATCACCAAGGCAGAAAACAACAGATTTAAAATCTTTGTTTTCTGCCTTTTTTTTCTGTTGTGTCAATTTTGGCAAGAAAAATGTCTTATTTTGCATCTCTCAGTCAAAATAAATTGTGATAAAATGAAAAGGAAACATTTTTAGGGATATTAAAATGAAGAAGGGAAGAAAGAATCATGAAGATCGTTGAATATGGAAATATGGAAGGGAAAAGAATCTTGTGCATTCCGGGAGTATTTATGGCGGCGGAATGTTTCCGCAGGCTGTCTCAGGAACTCCCGGAATACCGGCTGGTATGCGTGACCCTTGATGGCTTTCATCCCGGATCAGAGGAATTCAGAGGGCTGGAACAGCAGACAGAAAAATTAGTCCATATGCTCCAGGACAGAGGGCTTACCAGCTTTGAATTGGTCATCGGACTGTCTATGGGGACTATTTTTTCTGTGAGACTTGCCAAACATCCTGCTTTGGAGATCAAGAAGCTTTTTCTGGACGGGGCAGTGAATTTTTACCGGTCTAAGGTTAAGGGCGTGGTCCATGCATCTATTTATCTTATCTTTAAATATTTTATGAATACGGCGAAGAAGAATAAAGAGAAATCTGCCAATGATCTGAAAAAAATTTATGAAGGAGACTGGGGAGAAATCATGCAGGTGTGCAGAGCCTCCCTTACGGAGCCTTCTCTGAGGGTAATGGCCCGGCTCCTGGCAGATTATACCCTGGAGCCAGGGGTAAAACAGCCGATGTATCTTATTTTCGGGGGAAAGGAAGATAATATTAAGGTGAACAGTAAAGTGGTCAAAACCTTGTATCCGGATGCCAGGATCATGGTTAAAGAAGGCTATACCCATCTTGAATATCTGAATCGTCAGCCGGAAGAATATGGGAGATTAGTGAGAAAAGTCTTGAAAAATGAAAATACATCTATTAGAAACGAAGAATAAAGAAAAATAATAGAGAATAAATTACATAATTGGAATATAATGTGAACTTTTTGATTGTATAAGTGAAAAAATGAGAGTAAAATAGAAGAAATGGAATCTATGAAGTGGATTTTAGACATCAGGGAGGGCACAAAAGAAAAGATTGTAGTTTAGGAGAAGAAGGAATGGCAGAGAAGAACAGATTCAGTAAGCTGCTGAAACATTTGATGTCGGTTGCTGAGGTAAAAAATTATACCCTTGCTCAGGAACTTCAGTATGATGTGTCTTACATCAGCAAATGGACCAGCGGGCAGATGATACCGTCAGAAAAATATGAAAAGAAGATTTTAAAAGGGATCAGTGAGTGCATTGTGAAAGGATGCGGCCAGGAGGCTGCGGAGAAACTGATGCAGGACTACCAGGTGGACAATGCGCAGGATCTGAAACTGGCTGTCCTGGATAATCTGGAGGCTGAATATTTCTATGTGAGGGAGCTCCAGAACAACGCAGGGGTGGACGTGGCTCCGAAGACCTTTTTTTATCCGGAGATGAAGCTGGCCCAGTATATAGCTAAGATGCGCCATCCGGTTCTGAGGAGGGTGAACGCCCTGGACGTAGTGGCGGCTCTGGACATATTTGCTATGGAGCGGGAATACCAGCTGCAGATCGCCGAAGAAAAGAATAAGCATGTGCCCAAGGGAAAGTGGTATCAGGACGTTCACTACGCCATGGTAGTGGATGTGCAGGGTGATAAACTGGACTACCGGTATGACATAATCTATCTGGTAGATCTGATGGAGAGGAATAACTGTATTGATTTCCAGCTGTATGGCAGCCCTCAGGCTGCAGGAAGAGCTGTGTTTGTGGTGCAGGATGACTATGCTATTTCCGGCATGCTGGTCAGCCGGGACCAGTGTATGTCTGTGGTGATCACTGAAGATCAGGAAAACTGCAGTGTGATGTACCGGAATCTGAAAGAGCTCTGCAACAGAGACCGGCTTCTTTTCCGCAAGACTTCTATGCGGGAGATGCTGATAAAACATGAATATGTCCACGCGCTCCTGGCTTTGAAACAGCAGTGGTTTATCGGCCATCTTACAGAGCATTTCCTTCCGGATGATCTTTTTGACGAGATCGCGGAAATGCTGGATGAAGGAGAGGAAGGAACCCCAAATAAGGAGCAGCTGAGGAATATTCACCGGATGTCAAAAAACATTATAGAGGAATCCCGTATCCGGATTTTGATCTACCGGACGGCTTTTTACAACCTGGTGGTGGATCATGAACTGGACTTTTTCAACTGCAGGGTCCGCCTGACATCAGAGCAGATTGTCCGTTATCTGAATCATTTTCTGGAACTGTGCAGGAAACATCCGGAACTGGAGATAAAAATGATTTCGGGCAGATTGATCTCTGATATTGAATACAGTACCAGACAGTGTATTTTCCTCAGCGATACCATCTCCTATCTCCGCCTTAACGGAGACTTTAACAATATGTATATCATTAACCGGATGGATATGCGGGAGGCTTTCGAAAAAATGTTCAAAGAGTTCTGGGAGACCCAGGACAGCAATGTGCTGATCTCAGACAAAGAGACCATCATTGCAAATATTGAACATGTCCTCAGCGGAGTGCTGGAGGAGGCCTGAAAATGGAATGAGTCAAAATTCAAGATGAAGCGGTTTTAAAAATGTTTAATTCATTTTTATTCATATTTATTCTATGGTTGTTCCATATAGAGACATGTTATACTGAGCCAGTCCATTATGAAGGATGGAAAGTATTGTTAATGCAATTAAGGAGAAAAAGATTATGAGTAATAACATGACAGGAAAACCGAGTATAGACCGCCCTTGGATGAAATATTATCCCGAAGTACTGCAGAAGATGGTCCAGATTCCGGAATGTACCGTAAAAGAGTATCTGAAGAAGTATTGCCCGGGAGAAGACGTTGCAGCTATGGAGTTTTACGGCAGCCAGATTGCCTGGAAAACAGTTTTTGAACAATCCGAAGCAGCAGCCCGTTCTCTGAAGGCTGTAGGATTTAAAGAGGGAGATGAGATCCCTGTATTTTTTGCTCTGGTGCCGGAGTTCTTTTATATCCTTCTGGCTGCAGAACAGATCGGCGCATCTGTGCTGTGCAGGGACAACACATTAAAAGAAAATGTGGAAGCTGTTGAAAAGTCAGGGGCTAAGGTGATTTTTGCTCAGGATTATCTGTCTCAGCAGGAACTGGGAAGATATTTATCAGATTCTTATACAGAAAAGGTGATTCTTCTGGATGCATGCAATTCCTGCAACCGTGAGGATATGCCGGATTACGTACAGAAGAATCTGGACAGCAAGTATCCTTCAGAAAAGGCTCATGGTCCAAAGACGATGGATTGGAATGCATTTCTTGAGCTTGGAAAATCCTATACAGGCCAGGTAGATGCTCCTGCAGATATCAACCGTCCTTTGTTCCGCGCTTACACCAGCGGTTCTACCGGTCCTTCCAAACAGGTTATTCACTCTGCCTATACAATGCTGGCAGTCATTGCCCAGATGAACTTCTACGCAGGAAATGAAGAACAGCGTCCTACCTGGATGGTGACCTGCTTCCCTCCGGCTCTGGTAGCTGTAGTAGTGGCTATGACCCTTATGCCTCTGGCATCCAATAAACTTCTGATCCTGGATCCATATGTTGCAGTAGAAGACGTGGATCTGGAACTGATGCGCTGCCGTCCGAATTCCTGGCCGCTGATCCCTCTGTTCATTGAAACAGTTATGCGCAACGGCCGTATCCCGGATGACTACGATCTGTCCCATCTGACAGCCGCAGGGGCAGGTTCCGAGTCCTATAACAATAACCAGCTGAAGAGAGCTCAGCAGTTTGTGCTGGATCACAACTGCAATATCCGTTTCACTACAGGATATGGAAACAGCGAGGCAGGTTCCAATGTGTCACTGCCTATGGCTCCTCATCCTCTGGGCAACGGAAATGTAGGAGTTCCTCTTCTGTATAATATCATCAGTGTATTTGAACCCGGCACACAGAATGAGCTTACATATAACGAGATGGGCGAGATCTGCATCAGCGGCCCTGGAATCATGCTGGGATATGACAATCCGGAAGCTACAGCCAAGACTCTTCAGGTACATGCAGACGGCAGGACCTGGCTGCACACCGGAGACATCGGCTATATGAACGAAGACGGGGTGATCTACGTTCAGACCAGAGGAAAATCTCCCCGTTACGGCGGCGGCGACCTGGCTACCCTGTCTATGGAAAATATTGTTGCCGATGCAGATATTGAAGGCATTGACGATGAATTTTTCGTGCTGGTTCCTGACAAAGACCATGCAGGATGCTTCCTGCCATATCTCTTTGTAGTACTGAAAGAGGGATATACAGTAAAGGATATCAAAGACGGCGTAAAAGACTGCCTGGAAGACTATATGCAGCCTGTTGACATTATCCAGCTGAAAGAACGTCCGTTCTTCCACTTCAAGACAAACCGTATCGGACTTACTCAGGCTATACTGGCAGATAATCTTTCTGATCTGTACTAAGAATCTAAGAGTCGGCCGGGAAAGAGATTTTCGAAGAAGACTTTATAGTAAAGAAAACGAATAGTAAAGCGGAGGCGCGATGAAAATTGTGCCTCCCTTTTTTACGCGGTATTGCGCTTGGCTGGAAGTTGCTTTATAATGTCTATCATGTAGATGGATGTCCCAAAGACGTCCTGGTATGGAAAGGTGTTTTGATTTGAAAATTGCAATGATCGGCCAGAAAGAAGTCCCCTCCAGAATGGGAGGAGTCGAGGTGGCAGTGGGAGCTCTGGCAGTGAGAATGGCTGCCAGGGGATATGAAGTGACTCTTTATAACCGTCATCGCTGCAGCTTCAGAAAAAGAAAAAAAACCGGGAAATGCCGAAAGTATAAAGGGGTTCTGATCCGGGAAGTGTGGGTGCCGGATATTACAGGGATCTCTGCGGCGGCGGGATCCCTTTTTGCCACTTTGCTGGCATTGAGAGGAAAGTACGACTGTATACATTATCATGCGGAAGGACCGGCCGCCATGTGTTTTCTGCCCCGGCTTTTTGGCATCCGGACTGTAGTGACCATACATGGTCTGGACTGGAAGAGAAGCAAATGGGGAGGATTTGCCTCCTGGTATCTGAAACAGGGAGAAAAAGCGGCGGCAGCCTGGGCGGATGAGATCATCGTGCTCAGCCGGTCCGCTCAGAAATATTTCCAGGATACCTATCACCGGAAGACCGTGCTGATCCCCAACGGGATCCAGCGGCCGGAAAGAAAAGGCACAGAGGAGATCGGGGCACGGTGGGGACTGGAGAAAGACAGATATATCCTTTTTCTGGGAAGGATCGTTCCTGAGAAGGGGATTGAAAATCTGATAAAGGCCTTTCGCCAGGTAGATACAGATAAAAAATTGGTGATCGCCGGAGGATCCTCTGATACAGATACATTTTTTGAAAAATTGAAAGAAGAAGCCATGGGAGATCCCAGGATCTTGTTCACAGGGTTTGTCCAGGGGGAAGCACTGGAGGAACTGTATTCCAACAGTTATCTGTACTGTCTTCCTTCCAATCTGGAGGGAATGCCTATCAGTCTTCTGGAAGCAATGAGTTACGGGAATTGCTGCCTGTGTTCGGATATTCCGGAATGTGCAGAGGTGATGGAGGATCTGGGCTTTTTGTTCAGGAGAGGAGACAGGGAGTCTCTTCGGGCCAGACTTCAGATGCTTTGCGAGAGACCGGATCTGGTAGAAGAGAGCCGGAAAAAAGTAACGGATTCTATATTTGAAAAATACGACTGGGACAAGATCACAGAGCAGACCCTTGCTCTGTATCAGAGAGCTATAAATAGAAAAAGAAAAAAGCGCAGGGGAGATAATGGGCGTAGAAAAATTGAAAGTTCTGATGGTAAATAAGTTCCTGCATCCGGCAGGAGGGGCTGAAACGTATACCTTTAAGGTAGGCCGATACCTGGAAAGCCAGGGATGCCGGGTGGAGTATTTTGGCATGGCCCATAAGGAAAATATTGTGGGAAACCAATGGGGTCTATACGGGGATCCTGTGGATTTTCATAAAAAGGGGATTTCTGCAGATCTGGTAAATCCATTGAAAATCGTTTTTTCGCCAGATGCCAGAAAAAAGGTAAAGAGGATCCTGGAAGAATTTCAGCCGGATATCATGCACGTTAATAACTTTAATTATCAGCTGACCCCTTCCATTCTGGAAGGGGCAGAAGCATATAGAAGGGACGGGAAGAAGCTGAGGATTGTCTATACAGCCCATGATCCGCAGCTGGTATGTCCAAATCATTATCTATATCAGCCAGGCACAGGGCAGGTATGTGAAAAATGTCTGGGAGGGAATTATATCCCCTGTATCCTCAGCCGGTGTATCCATGGCTCTTTTCCCAGGAGCTGTCTGGGAGCTTTGGAGGCCTGGTATTGGAAGCGGCGGAAAATCTACGGCAGCCTGGATGTGATCGTCTGTCCTTCGGAATTTATAAAAAGCAGGCTGGATACAGATCCGCTGCTGGCGCCGAAAACCAGGGTCCTTCCCAATTTTGTCCGTCCTGTTGCAGGAGAAAAGAAAACAAAGGGAAGCTATATCCTGTATTTGGGGCGGTATTCCCGGGAAAAGGGGATCCTGACCCTTCTGGAAGCATGCAGAGAACTGCCGGATATTCCTTTTGTATTTGCAGGAGGAGGTCCTTTGGAAGACAGACTGCGGGAGACAGAGAATGTTAAAAATGCAGGATTTCTGAAAGAGCAGGAGCTGGATCAGATGATCAGAGGAGCAAGGTTTACCGTATGTCCTTCAGAATGTAATGAAAACTGTCCTTTCTCAGTTATGGAAAGTATTATGAACGGGACGCCGGTGCTGGGAGCTATACGGGGCGGCGTGCCGGAACTGATCCGGCCGGGAAAGACAGGGTGGCTTTTCCCATCCGGGGATAAGGAGACTTTAAAGAATATGATCCGGAAAATCTGGGACAGCAGTGAACCGGAGAGTCTTTCCAGATCCTGCGGGGATGTTCACTTTGATACCATAGAAGAGTATGGGAAAAAATTGATAGAATTGTATAAGGGTCATTGAAAGGCGGAAAGTAAGTGACAGAGAAGATAGATTTTGTGATTTTGTGGGTGGATGGAACGGATCCGGAATGGCAGAGACAGAGAAGAAGCTATGCCCGGGAAGATATGGATAATGGAGACGATGAGAACAGGTTCCGGGACTGGGGTCTGATGAAATACTGGTTCCGGGGGGTAGAGCGCTTTGCCCCGTGGGTGAACCGTGTTTTTCTGGTGACTAACGGCCAGGTTCCTAAATGGCTGGACCTGACCAATCCTAAGCTCAGGCTGGTGAAACACCAGGATTATATACCGGAAAAATTTCTGCCTACTTTTAATTCAAATGTGATCGAATTGTGGATCCATAAGATTCCAGATCTGGGAGAAAGATTTGTATTGTTTAATGATGATATGTTTCTCACTGCGCCGGTCAGGCC
This sequence comes from Candidatus Blautia stercoripullorum, assembly GCA_019120545.1. Taxonomy (GTDB): domain Bacteria; phylum Bacillota; class Clostridia; order Lachnospirales; family Lachnospiraceae; genus Blautia; species Blautia stercoripullorum. Next base: position 26,650 of record DWUX01000226.1, read on the forward strand.
GGAAGAGTTTTTCAGAGACGGACTTCCCTGTGAATCTGCGCTGCTGGATATGGCCACTGCTCCGGGACCGGAGGACTGCCTGCCTCATATGCAGATCAACAATTTTGCTTTGATCAACAGACATTTTAATAAGAAGGAAGTGCTGAAAAAAAACGGAAGAAAATTTTTTACTCCGAAATACAGAGGGGATCTGCTGAGAAATCTGCTGCTGTTTCCTTTTCAGTATTTTTCCTGCTTTCGGGATTCTCATCTTCCTACTTCCTATTTAAAAAGTACCTTTCAGCAGGTATGGGAGGAAGAAGGTCCTTTGCTGGAAGAATGCGGGAATCATCGCTTTCGGTCTAAATGGGATCTTACTCACTGGCTGATGAAAAGCTGGCAGATCTGCGAGGGAAAATTTCACTCCCGGAGCACGGTATGGGGCCGGCATTATGAACTGTGGGAGGATGACCTGGAAGAGATATCCAGGAGTCTGGAAAGGCAGAAGTATCATGTAATATGTCTCAACGACAGCAAAATGGATATTGATTTTGAAGGGACGCAAAGAAAGCTGCAGAAAAGTTTTGACAGGATACTCCCGGAACCATCGGGATTTGAAATACGATAAGAAGAAACAGGAGCGAAAGAGTATGAGATCAGTTACTTGGAGAAAAACCTGGCTGGTTGGTTTTTTGATCATTCTATTTTTGCTGCAGAATCCCCTGCAGCAGCATCTGGAGCCTTTTCAATATGTGGATGAGATCTTTGGACTGCTGATCGTCCCCCTGGCTTTTCTCAGGTTTTTTCAGAGAAAGCTTACACTAGGCTGGACAAGAGAGAAAGCAGTATTGGGGGCTTTACTCCTGATATTCTGGATCAGCGGATGGTGCGGAGTGATCGCCTACAGATATCAGCCTTTGTTAAATTCAGCTCAGGACGCTTATGTAAATATAAAGTTCTTTCTGGCTTTAGGGGCTTCTTACCTGATGTTTGCCTTTGATGCTATAGATTTTGACAGCATAAAGAAAAAGCTTTGGCCGCTGCTTAATATCATCACCCTGGCGCTGTTTGTCTTGTGCGTGGCGGATCAGTGCTTCAAGATATTTGACGCAGATATGCGGGGCGGTCTGCGGGCGGTTAAATTATTTTATTCTGCTTATACCATTCTGGTAGGAAACTGTGTGCTTTTATGCGGGATTTATTTCTGGCTATATAAGGAGAAAGGAAAGAGGATCATCCTTCCTCTGGTGTTGCTTGCGTTTGTGATGCTGAGCACCAGGAGAGTAAAGGCCATGGGGGTAGTCGCCTGTGTGCTTTTGATCTATCTCCTGGTCTTTCATAAGAGACAGAAGATCAGTAAAAAAGTGAAAATATTTGCGGTAGCTGTTTTGATACTGGCAGGGGCGGCGGCAGCCTATCAGATTATAAGCTATTACTTCCTTATGGGAGTAGAGTCGGCCAGGGCCGTGCTTACCATCGGAGCGCCTTTTATAGCCTGGGATCATTTTCCTTTCGGGACAGGATGGGGAACTTATGGATCTGCGTTTTCTGTAGAGCCGTATTCTCCTGTGTATGGAATGTACCGCATGGCGGGAGTCTGGGGTCTTTCTCCCGATTACCCGGATTTCGTCTCAGATACTTTCTGGCCTATGATCCTGGGAGAATGCGGATTTTTTGGGCTTCTGGCGCTTCTGGGAGTGCTGTTTTTGCTGGTTAAAAAGATTTTTTCTATGAAAAAGGACAAAAGCACCTTTGCTTCCGGTCTGGTTCCTCTGGCGTATCTTTTGATCTCCAGTACCAGCGAGTCGGCTTTTGCAAATCCCATCGCTGTTCCTCTGGCGTTCTGGCTGGGATTTCTTTTCGCACAGGAGAAGATCAAAGAGAAGAAGGGACAGGAGGCCAAAGAGTGAAGATAAATCTGATGAGAAAATACAGGGAAATGTCTCCGGCTGTCCGGACATCTCTCTGGTTTACTTTCTGCCAGTTTCTGCAGAGGGGGATTTCTTTTATCACCGTACCGGTATTTACCAGACTCCTCACTACAGAGGAATATGGGATCTGTAATGTTTATTTTGCCTGGTTTGAGGTGTTTCTCCTCTTTACTTCTCTGAAGATTCCTTATGAGGGGCTGAACAACGGACTGATCCGCTATGAGGAGGATAAGGACGGCTATACTTCTTCTGTTATGGGACTGATCCTGGTGATGACTGCAGTCTCTACGGGGATCTATCTTTTGTTCCACCCCTGGATCGACCGGGCCACAGGACTGAGCAGCTTTATCATGCTGCTGATGTTTGTCCAGCTGATGTTCAATCCGCCTTTAATGCTGTGGACTAACAGGGAACGCTTTGACTTCCGGTACAGAAAGCCTGTGGCGGTTACCGTGGCAAGTACGGTGCTGAACCTTCTGATCACAGTTCTGGCCGTTGTAAGCACCAGCTATAAAGCAGAAGCCAGGATCATCGGTTCTGTATTTGTCCAGACTCTCTTCGGAGTGATACTGGCGGCAGTGCTTTTTGCCAAGGGAAAAACCTTCTATAAAAAAGAGTACTGGAGTTTTGCTCTGCGATTTAATCTGCCGCTGATTTTCTATTATGTATCCCAGCTGATCTTGAACCAGTCAGACCGTATTCTGATCAACTACTTTCAGGGAAGCGGAAAGGCGGCTGTGTACAGCGTGGCTTATTCGGCGGCAACCCTTATGCTTCTTGTGCTGTCTGCCATAAACGGTTCTTTTAATCCCTGGATGTATAAGAAGCTGAAGGCGGGAAAATTTCAGGAGGTGGGCCGGACAGCGTCGGCTCTGTGCCTGCTGGTAGGGGGAGCGACCTTTGCGGTCAGCGCTCTGGCTCCGGATCTGGTAAGGATCCTGGCAACAGAAGCTTATATGGAGGCGATCTGGATCATTGCGCCGGTTTCTGCCAGTGTGTTTTTTATTTTCTTATATATGGTATTTGCAAATGTGGAGATGTACTATGGAGAAAATAAGGGGATTTCCATTATCTCTATTGTATGTTCTGTGCTGAATATTATCCTGAATATCATTTTCATTCCTATATTCGGCTATTTTGCCGCAGGATGGACCACTCTGCTCTGCTATATGCTGCTGACCCTTCTTCATTATATATTAATGAGGAGAGCCTGCAGGATCCATCATATCCGGAAAAGAGTATTTCAGGACAATGTGATTCTGGCGATTTCAGGAGGAGTGGTGCTCTTATCTTTCATAGCTATGGGATTGTACCGTCTGTCCTACCTTCGGTATGGCGCTTTGCTCTGTGCGGCTGCTGTACTTTTTGCTTTTCGGAAAAAACTGCTTGTTATCTTAAAGCAGATGAGCAGAGGGGGAGAGAACCATGAAGAGTGAACAGGCAAAGGCGCTGAGCCTTGGATACTTTAATATGGCCAGAGGCCTTGGGATGATTCTGATCGTTCTGGGACATTCTGTAAATCTGTATCTGGCTTCTTCGGAACCTGCAGGATCCGGTCCTTTTTCAGGGTTTGGCAGTGTTCTGGGAGGAGGGGTTATGGCGGCCTTCTTTATGATAAGCGGATTTGGATTTTATAAGAGAAGCCCGAGAAAGTGTTTTTCTATCCAGTGCAGGCTTCTGCTCCGTCCATATTTCTGGGTGGCGGGAGCTGTCCTGGCTACAAAGCTGCTGCTGGCTGTGGTAAAACAACGGTCTTTCCTGGAAAACGGAGGAGAACTGGTCCTTACCTATCTGTTGGGACTGAACGCAGAAGGGGGAGGAAAGCTGTTCGGAATACCGGTAGAGTCTGTGAGTATTTTCTGGTTTGTACTGGCTCTTTTTGGCGGCTGGATCCTTTATAACGGGATTTCCAGGCTCCATTCTCAGAGACTGAAATATTTCTGTGTGGCAGGGTGCGTGATCTTAAGCTATGCTATGACCCTGCTGTGGAAAATCTGGCCCTACTGCCTTCCTATGGCTTTTTTGGCGGCAGGTTATCTCTGGGCAGGAGAGGCTATAAAAAACCATGATCTTCTGGAAGGAAAGCTGCCCTGGACCTGGTGGGCACTGATTGCTGCTCTGGCAGGGATCACCGCTGCCTTTGGAGGAGTAAATATTGTAGCCTGTGTCTGGAAGCTGGGGATTCTGGATGTGGCCGGATCCTTTTGCTGGGGATTTCTCCTTCTCAGGCTGTATGCCCTGTTTATGAAAAGGGAGCATAAGGGGAAGATTTTCGGGGCTCTGGAGGAGATTGGATTTCAGTCTATCTGGATCGTGTGTCTTCACGCTTATGAAAAAGTGATTTTTCCATGGTACCGGATCCCGGGGATCCTTCCGGATCATCCATGGATCGGCGTAGGTCTGTGTTTTATAGGCAGATGTATCATAATGTATGTGCTTTACAAAGTGATTTTGTGTATAATAAAGAAAACAAAGAAGAAAAAGACCGGAAAAATCGTACTGGAGAGGTGAGGGAGAATGGGAGAAAAAACAGCGATACCGGAAAACATGGGACAGACCATGGAACTGCTGGAGAGAGCCCTTGCAGGACGCAGGGTTTTCCGATATATGGAAGAGCTTCAGGTTAAAGAAGTCTTCGCAGAGGAATTCTTCGGGAAGATCAAAAGACGGGCCCGGGGGATCATCCGGAAGGGTCTTCAGGGAAAACATATAGGGATCATGGGAAACAACAGCCTGGAATGGATGGCAAGCCTGTGCGCAGTATTCTGGAGCGGGTCTGTGGCAGTTCTTCTGGATAAAGAAATGGACGGAGAAACTCTCCGGGACAAAGTTCAGAAAGTAGAGATCAGGGGAATCCTTTATGATGATTTTGCCGCGAAGACTGTTCAGGACACAGAACTGCCCCATTCTCTGGTAAAGATTTCCTTTTCGGAGCTCCAGAAAGAAGATGAAAACTGTCATGGCGAAGAGTTAAGCTGTGCAAAAAGAAAGGGAGAGGAACTGGCCTGTGTGTTTTTTACTTCGGGAACAACAGGGGAGAGCAAGGGGGTTATGATGTCTGAGCAGGGGCTGGCGGCAGGGATCTGCCACCAGGTCAACGATCAGAGGTTTCAGGCTCTTCTTGCGGTTCTTCCCTTCCATCATCTTTCCGGATTTTCTTCTGTGCTGAACGCTCTGTATCTGGGAGCCGAGGTCTGTATCGCAGAGGATATGAAGTATTTTTACCGGTATCTGGAGTGTATGAAGCCGGATTATGTATTTGTGGTGCCTTCTATGCTGCGGATGCTTGCACGGAAGCTGAAAAAGGGCGGGCCTAACGGGAATCTTCTGGGATGGAACCTGAAGATGATCAATTGCGGAGGCGCTTCTTTCTGCCCGGAATTTCTGCAGATGCTCCTGGAACATAAGATCAAAGTTTTTCAGGGTTATGGAGCCTCAGAAGCAGGGGCCATAGGTTTTATGTGGGAGATGACTCTGGACCGCCCGGACACTATCGGAAAGCCTCCGAAAGATATGGAAGTAAAAATTGAGAATGGAGAACTCTGTCTGCGAAGTCCTTCTGTTATGATGGGATACTATGGAGAGAAAGAAGAAACAGAAAAAGTACTTTGTCAGGGCTGGTATGCTACCGGAGATCTGTGCCGGATGGACGGGGAAGGGTATCTTTATCTTACAGGACGAAGAAATAATCTGATCATTCTGGCAAACGGGGAAAATGTCAGCCCTGAAGAAATCGAGAAAAAACTGTATCAGTATGAAGATATCCAGGAAGTTGTGGCAGGGGCAGAAGAAAATCTGATCACCGGGGTGATTTTTCCCAGATATCCGGAGAAGTGCTCCCCTCAGGAAAAAGAGGAGATCAAAGACAGGATCCGCAGGGAGGTCGAAGAGTATAACCAGTCTGTACCTGTCTATAAGCAGATCAAAAAGATCCGTTTTTTGGAAGAGGCTCCGGAGAAAACTGCCATTGGAAAACTGATACGCCGTAAGGTACTGGAAGGAGAAGAGAAATGACTGTCGAGGAAGTAAAAGAGAAGACCATGGAAGTGATCCGGGAATCTACAGAGACAGAAATGGATATTACAGAAGATACCGGCCTTTATGAAGATATGGGGCTGGCATCTGTGGAAGCCTATGTGCTTCTCTGTGATCTGGAGGATACTTTTGGGATAAAAATCCCGGCTTCCGAACTTCGGAAAGTAGGCACAGTGGGAGATTTGTGCCGGCTGGTGATCCAGATCCTGAGTGAAGGATAAAAAACATAAGAGGAAAGGCCGGGTGAAGGAGATTGCGGGGGAAGATTTCAGATAACTGGCTGGAACACTGGGATTTTTTGCTCCTTGATGTGGTGTTTCTCCAGATCGCTTATATAGCCGCCTATATTTTTAGAAATGGATTTCATAATCTGTATGCAAATACAGTTTATCTGAATATCGGCATTATCATCTGTCTGGCAGGCATCTGCGCTGCCTTTTTTCTGGAAGGCTACCAGGATATTCTGAAACGGGGCTATTTTCAGGAATTCAAAGCTGTTGTGAAGCATGTTTTTACAGTCTGTGTTTTTGTGGTTTCTTATTTATTTCTTACAAAAAGCAGCGAGGAATTTTCCAGGATTTCTTTTGTGGTATTTGCCTGCGGAGGGGTCCTTATCCTGTATCTGGAAAGGGTGCTGTGGAAGACCTATCTGCTGAGAAATAAGAAAGAATACTACAGGCAAAAGGCGCTGATCATCCTGACCGTCAGCAGCATTGGAGACCAGGTGGTCAGAAATGTCCGGAAAAACAGCCGCCATGAAAGAAAGATCATCGGTGTAGTCTTCACAGACCGCAGCGACCTGGTGGGGACTGTTGTAGAAGGGGAAAAGGTAGTCTGCAGCAAGGAAAATTTCTGTGATTATATTCAGAGAAAATGGGTAGACGAAGTGCTGATCAATACAGGGGACACGGCTGCAGTGCCGAAACAGCTGGTAAATTCCTGCATTAAAATGGGCATCACAGTGCATTTTACAATCCCGGAAATAGGAGAAGAAGTCAAAAATCAGAAGATAGAGACCGTAGCTGGCTATGTAGTGGTCTCCGCAGGAATCAGTTCTGCCAGCCCCGGAGAGCTTTTTTTGAAACGGCTTATGGATATCGCCGGGGCGGTCATAGGGCTGGCGATCACAGGAGCTGTGTTTATTTTTATTGCACCGGCAATCTATTTTTCCTCCCCGGGACCGGTCCTTTTTTCACAGATACGTGTGGGAAAAAACGGAAGGAAATTTAAGATCTATAAGTTCCGGAGTATGTATCCGGATGCGGAAGAGAAGAAAAAAGATCTGCTGGAAAAAAACCAGATGAAAGGCCAGATTTTTAAAATGGAGGACGATCCCAGGATCATTGGAAGCGGGCCTTCGGGAAAAAGCCATGGACTGGGCTGGTTTTTGAGGAAGACTTCTATTGATGAGCTGCCTCAATTCTGGAATATATTAAAGGGCGATATGAGTCTTGTGGGCACTAGGCCTCCTACTGTAGACGAATGGGAGCAATATGAACATCATCACAGAGGAAGGCTGGCCATAAAACCTGGTCTTACAGGCCTGTGGCAGGTCAGCGGCAGAAGCGATATACAGGACTTTGAAGAAATCGTAAAAATGGATATTCAGTATATCCAAAACTGGAATTTAGGCCTGGATATTAAAATCTTATTGAAAACCATATGGGTAGTCCTGAAAGGAGAGGGCTCAAAATAGAAAAGAGACAGCCGTAAGCAGTCCGAGGATTACGGCTGTCTCTTTTTCTTATCTGTGAAGGGATCTGCAGCGATGAATTCTTCCTACCGGAACATTTCTCCCAGAGTCCTTACCATAACGCCGGTGGCTCCTTTGGCCATGTAGGGCTTTCCATCGGAAAAATCGCTGCTACCGGCGATGTCTAAGTGGATCCACTGTACCCCTTCTTCTATAAATTCTTCCAGGAAGGCGGCTGCCAGGGAGCTGCCTGCTCCTATTCCGGAAACGCAGTTGTTCATATCCGCCACTGTGCTTTTTTGCACCTGTTCATGGAAGTACTCATCCAGGGGAAGCTGCCACAGCTTTTCGCCTGTCTTCTGACCGGCTTTTTCCAGGGCATCCAGAAATTCCGGGGCATTGGTGAAGGCTCCTGTGTAATTTTTCCCAAGGGCGGCCACACAGGCTCCTGTAAGGGTGGCCAGATCGATGATCTTTTTGGCTCCCTGTTGCTGGGCGTAGGTGATGGCGTCACAGAGGACCAGACGGCCTTCCGCGTCGGTATTGGTGATCTCGATAGTCTTGCCGCTTAAGGATACCAGGACCTCGTTGCAGGTGTAGGCGTCGGGACCGATCTTATTTTCTGTGGCGCCAAGAACTGCCATAACATTTGCTTTTCCTTTCTGCCGGGCAATAAGCTCCAGGGCGCAGAGGGCGTTGGCGGCTCCGCACATATCAAATTTCATTCCGTCCATTCCTGAAGCAGACTTCAGGTTGTATCCTCCGGCGTCAAAGGTCAGGCCTTTGCCTACCAGGGCAGTCCAGGGGGCGCCTGGATCGCCTTCATAGCGGAGGGTAATCAGCCTTGCGCCGTGGGAAGAGCCCCGGTTGACTCCCAGGAGGGCTCCCGCTCCTATTTCTTCCAGCTCTTTATTGGTCAGGATCTCGCAGTCCAGATTTAATTCTTGGGACAGTCTGGATGCTTCTTCCGCCAGGTCTTCGGGAGTCATGAAATTGTTAGGCATATTTCCAAGATCCCTTGCGTGGTTTACGCAGGAAGCGGTGAGACGGGCCTGCTCACAGAGAGAAGAAATATCCTGAGAAGAGATAAAGGAAATTTCAGGAACTGTTTCTTTTTCCCGGCGGATTTTTGTAAAGTCGTAAAGGGCATATTCTGCATAATAGGAAGCCTCCCGGGCGGCGTCCTGGACAGAGATATGGTCACAGGCCAGGGTATCAATGAAGATACACAGGTCTTCTTTCTCCCGGCGGACACATTCTCCGATGGTCTCCCCTGCTTTCTGGGGAGTCATGGACTCTTTGTCTCCCAGGCCAAGGATCAGAATATGCTTTGGATAACGGGAATCTGTCTGGAGAATACGGAAGCTTTTTCCTTTTTCCAGGGAGAGGTCTTCCAGATACTCCTTTAAAAATTCAAGTTCAGAAGGAAGGGTGGCTCCTTTATAGATAGGAACTGCCAGCCAGGAGGCGACAGCAGATAAATCTGATAAACGATAGATTTTCATATGATATACACTGTCCTTTCTTTTAGAATATGGCTCCCGGAAACGGCGGGATAAGAAAACTGCGCAGGGGAGCCTTTTGTACAATGAGGGTAGCATAAACGTCTCATAAAGTCAAATATCCAGGTCCGGAACCTGTTAAATATCCTGTTTTTTTCCAGAATAATTGAAATAATACTTTTTCATACAGTATTTTTATGATATGATTAACACTGATAAATTAAAGAAAAGTTTGTTGGTAATATCAGATTTACAGAAAGGATAGAGGAATTTGCTATGTGTGGAATCGTAGGATATGTTGGAGAAGAACAGGCAGCTCCTATTCTTTTAGGCGGACTGTCTAAGCTGGAGTACAGAGGTTATGACTCTGCGGGAATCGCAGTGCGCAATGATGAAACAGGGAAGACAGAGATCGTAAAGGCAAAAGGACGTCTGAAGATCCTGGTTGAGAAAACCGACGGGGGAACCGCGGTGCCGGGTACCTGCGGTATCGGACATACACGCTGGGCCACTCATGGGGAACCCTCTGAGAATAATGCTCACCCTCACTGCTCAGATGACAGATCGGTAATCCTGGTGCACAATGGAATCATTGAGAACTATCAGGAACTGAAAGAAAAGCTGACCAAATCCGGATATACGTTTTATTCCCAGACAGATACAGAGATCGCGGTGAAGCTTATTGATTATTATTATAAGAAGACGGGAACTCCTTTGGAGGCTATGACCCGTACTATGCTGCGTATCCGGGGCTCTTATGCTTTCGGAGTGATGTTCCGGGACTATCCGGGGAAAATTTTTGCGGCAAGAAAAGACAGTCCTCTGATCGTAGGCCGGAGCACTGCAGGCTCTTTGATCGCTTCAGATGTGCCTGCCATCCTGGACCGGACCAGAAATGTATACTACATTGGAAATATGGAGATCGCAGAACTCTCCAAAGAAGAAATCCATTTTTACAATATCGACAGAGAAGAGATCCAGAAGGATATGGTCTCTATTGAGTGGGACGCAGAGGCGGCGGAAAAAGGCGGATATGAGCACTTTATGCTGAAGGAGATCCATGAGCAGCCTAAAGCTGTACAGGATACTATCGGAGCTTATGTAAAAGACGGAAAGATCGATCTCTCCCAGACAGGTATGGAGGAAGAGACTCTGAAGAAAATTAAAAGAATCTATATCGTAGCCTGCGGTTCTGCCTATCATGTGGGAGTGGTAGGAAAATATGTGATCGAGGGTCTGGCTAAGATCCCGGTAGAAGTAGATCTGGCTTCGGAATTCCGTTACAGAGATCCTATTCTGGAGGAGGATTCTATTGTTATCATAGTTTCCCAGTCCGGAGAAACAGCGGACAGTCTGGCGGCTCTCCGTCTGGCAAAGGAAAGAGGCGTGCCGGTAATGGGAATCGTGAATGTGGTAGGTTCCAGCATTGCCAGAGAAAGCGACTATATCCTGTATACCTATGCAGGCCCTGAGATTTCTGTGGCTACCACAAAAGCCTACAGTACCCAGCTTATCGCCATGTATCTGCTGGCGGCAGAATCTGCTCTGGCCAAAGGGGTGATCGATGAAGAACGATACAAAGCCCTCCTGAATGAGATGGGAACCCTTCCGGAAAAGATCCAGAGGACTCTGGACGATAAGGAGCGGATCCAGTGGTTTGCCAGCAAATATGCCAATGCAAAGGATATCTTCTTCATTGGAAGAGGAATTGACTATGCCATCAGCCTGGAAGGCAGCCTGAAGATGAAGGAGATCAGCTATATCCATTCTGAGGCCTATGCTGCCGGAGAACTGAAGCATGGAACTATCAGTCTTATCGAAGACGGAACTCTGGTGGTAGGAGTTGCCACCCAGAAGGGACTTTTTGAGAAGACTGTAAGCAATATGGTAGAGGTAAAGAGCCGGGGCGCTTATCTGATGGGGCTGACTCTTTATGGCAACTATAATATTGAAGATACTGCTGACTTTTCCGTATATGTCCCTAAGACGGACCAGTATTTTACTACCAGTCTGGCTATTGTACCTCTGCAGCTTATGGGATACTATGTCAGTGTGGCAAAAGGTCTGGATGTGGATAAGCCGAGAAATCTGGCTAAGTCTGTGACTGTAGAGTAAAACAAAAAAGGATCTGTACAAGGAGAGGTCTTTCAGAGACCGTTTCGAAGAGGAAATTTTAGACAAAATCCTGCTTCGGAACGGTCTTATTTTTTACATAAAAACTTGTATTTTCTATCTTGATTTTTGTAGAAAAAAGCATAGAATAGGTACGGTAAAATTTGAAATCTACAGGGAAGGACAATGGCCTGCAAAAGGCCGGAAGGGACATGTATTATGACAAACGATATGACAACTGGAAGCCCGGCGAAACTGATTCTAAAATTTATGATACCTATGTGTCTGGGGAATATTTTCCAGCAGTTTTATAATATCGCAGACTCTATTGTGGCGGGACAGTTTTTAGGAGTCAATGCTTTGGCCGCTATAGGAAGCACAGGCTCTCTGATCTTTTTTGTCACCGGATGGCTGAACGGACTGACCAGCGGATTTTCTATCTGGGTGGCCCAGTGGTTTGGGGCGAAACGGCTGGACAGGATGCGGCATTTTATCGCCATGTCTATTTATGTCTGTCTGTTTTTTATTGTTGTGATGACAGTGGGTCTGCTGATCCTGAACGAGCCTATCCTCAGACTGATGAACGCTCCCCAGGAACTGATGGGAGATATCAGCAAGTATATGGAGATCATCTATGCAGGCTTGCTTGTTACCTGCGCTTATAACGCTTTTTCAGCGGTTCTGAGGGCTCTGGGAGACAGCCGGTCTCCTCTGTATTTTCTCATTGTCTCCGCTATTTTGAATGTAGTCCTGGATATAGGATTTATTGTGATCTTCCATATGGGAGTGGAGGGCTGTGCCTATGCCACAGTGATCGCTCAGGGAGTATCGGCGGTGCTGTGTTTGGTTTACATAATCAAGAAATTTGATGTGCTGAGACTGCGGAAAAGAGACTTTAAGTTTTCTTTCTTCATCATCCGGAAGCTGTTAGCTTTAGGCGTTCCTATGGGGCTGCAGTTTTCCATCACAGCCATCGGCACTATTATCGTCCAGGGAGCCATCAATGTGTACGGACCGGTGTTTATGGCGGGATTTTCCGCAGCCAGCAAGATCCAGAATATAATCTGCACCGTATTTGTTTCCTTTGGAGCAACTGTGGCTACCTTTGTAGGGCAGAACCGGGGCGCCGGAAAAATGGACCGGGTGCGCAAAGGCGTCTACATGACCCAGGCAATGATCCTGGTCTGCAGCTTTGTGATCATGGGAGTGATCTACTCCCTGGGAAGATATATGGTGCTGATCTTTGTAGATCCCGGGGAGACAGATGTGATCCAGGCGGCCCAGATCTACTTCCAGACAGTGGCCTGGTGCTACCCCTTCCTGGGAAGCATTTATCTGTACCGGAACGCTCTTCAGGGAATGGGATACGGACTGGTCCCTATGCTGGGGGGAGTCTTTGAACTTATCGCAAGATGGGGGATCGTGGCCCTGGTGGCAGGAAACGCAGGTTTCGGAGCTGTGTGTATGTCTGACCCTGCCGCATGGATCGCGGCTTTGATCCCTCTGATCCCTTATTATTTCTGGACTATGAGAAAGGAACGGAAAAAGGAACTTTCCCAGGACAATTCCATAGTCCAGAAGGGAGCGGTTTAAGAAGGATCCTGCTGGTGCTGCTCCCGGTAGGCGGAGGGGGAGATCCCCAGCTTTTTCTTAAAACTGTTGCTGAAATAGTATTGGTTGGCATAGCCGCATTTGTTGCTGATTTCTTTCAGAGACAGATTGGTCTCTTTTAAATAGCGGCAGGCGCTGTCAATCCGCAAAGAGGCAATGGTATCGCTGATACTCTGGCCGGAGACTTTCTTGTACAGGGAGCTGAGATAGGCGGGAGAGATATTGGCATGGCGGGCGATATCGCTGAGACAGAGACTGCTGTGCTCAAAGTTTTCTTTGATATAGCCCAGCGCCATGTTATACACCTGATGGTGGTAGCTTTCCATAGAAGAATCCAGCTTCTGAAAGGCAGAGACACAAAGGCTGGTGATCCATTTGACAAACTGCTCATAGGTTTTAAAAGAATCAAATTGTTTATATACTTCCAGGATCTCCTGCTCCAGGTCAGAAGTGTCCAGATTCATCTCATACAGGAATTTCAGGATCCGTCCCAGGAGAGAGTAAATGCGGATGAAAATAAGATTCTTGTCCTGGATTTTTTCCGTAAGATCCTGAAAAAAAGAGGTAAGCCATTTTTCAATGGCCTTTTCGTCTTTGGCACAGATCAGCTTGATCAGTTCTTCTTCTGTATTTTCCATAAAGGAAAAAAGGCTGAAGTCTTTTCCAAGAGCATCTCTGGCGTCAAAGACATTTTTATGAGGAAAGAAAAAACGGTACCGCAGAGCGTGAGAGGCGCTGGCATAGGAAGCGGGAAGCTCCCAGAGACTCTCTGTGATCCTGCCGATCCCCATATTCAGAGAGTACTGGTAGTTTTTGTAACCCTCTGTAACCTCTGACACAGCATTGTGGACTGCCTGGAAAAAGCGGCGGTCTGAGCTGCTGTTTTCCCCTATTATGGCTATGATGCTCTCAAATTCCTTCAGGTAATAGACATTGCTGAATGTCTGAAAATGTTCTTTCATCAGATCCAGGATATTCAGCAGTTCCAGCTGGAACCGGGCAAAGTCTGGCTTTTCTTTTTCCTCCCCGGTATACTCCGGCTCCAGAATCAGCACGGTATAATAATCATACTGGAAATCCAGATCCAGATATTCCAGGAGATGGCCGAGATGGGAACTGGCGTCTTCGCCCGGATAACGGAGAAGATCGCTGAAAAATTTTTCTGTCATCAGAGGACGGCTGGCCTGGACAAGCTCTATGTTTTTTCTGGTTTTATCCAGCTGGCTGAAGGCATTTTTTATTTTTTCCGTAAGATAGCCGTAGTCCAGAGGCTTTTCAATATAGTCGAAGACGCCCAGGCGGATGGCCCGCTTGGCGTATTCAAATTTATCATAGGCGCTTACCAGAATGATCTTTACCTGGGGATTGATGGAGAGAGCGAGTTTGCTCATAGAGATCCCGTCCAGATCCGGCATTTCAATATCAGAGATGATCAGATCCACAGGGATTTCCTTCATGGCTTCCAGGGCGGAACGGCTGTTGTATTGGATGATGGATACCTGGGCGTCCAGCTCCTCCCATCGGATATTCTTTTCGATCCCCTCTGCTGCCAGAGCGTTATCGTCAACAATCATTACTTTCTTCATTTTCCTCCTCCATTTGATTAAATTCTATAGTGATCTTTGTGCCGTGATAGAGACGGCTGTCAATAGAAATATGTCCGTTTCCAAAGTAAGGATTTGAGATCCTTTTATTTACATTTCCAATACCAAAATGTTTTTCATAATCTACGATCTTGCTGTCCAGAGTGTGGCGGATCTCTGCTAGCTGTTTTTCACCGATCCCTGCCCCGTTGTCGGCAATGGTGATGATGACGGTATCGTCCCCGTAAACAGCGGTTATCACAATATGGACCTGGGGCGTTCTCTGAGAAAGTCCATGGAGTATGGAATTTTCCAGGAAGGGCTGCAGGGTAAACTTGCAGATCAGGAAATTTTCAATCCCGTCTTCCAGATCGATCTCCCAGGAAAGATTGTCATTGTGGCAGAGTTTTTCAATTTTCAGATACAGCCTGGCGATCTCCAGCTCATCCCGTATGGTGATCAAATCTCCGGATTTCCGCAGGGTCATCCGGTAAAAACGAGTAAGGTTTGTGATCATTTCATTGGCAATATCCAGCTTTCCCAAAGACTGGCAGGTCTGTATGGATCCCAGAATGTTATACAGAAAATGGGGATTGATCTGAGACTGGAGAAGCTGGTATTTCAGCCGCTCTTCTGTCAGAGACAGGTCCAGGATAGACTGCATGTTGGAACTGAGGGAAGCCTGCATTTTCTGGAAGGTCAGACCAAGTTTGTCAATTTCATCATAGGTATCAGGGTCTTTGGCAGGAGAGATCAGCTCCTGGATCTCTTTTCCCGGAGCATCCAGCTTGAATTCTTTCATGGCTGTGGACAGGATCCGGATCTTCCTTGTAAGACTTCTGGAAATAGCGATGATCACAAGGATCGTCAGAGGAAGAGAACAAAGGAGGGTGATCAGGATGGTCTTGACCAGGATATATACATTGTTCCGGATATAAGAATCCGGGATTTCTGTTATATGGTACCAGCCGTTTTGAAGCCGCACCGTGTGGTAGCTGACCTGATCTTTCTGATATAAGGTGCCCTCTTCCTTTGCCAGATCAGAAAGCTTTTCCTGATCTATGTCCACGGGCTGATCGGGAGAATTATGGGCGATCGGCTGGCCCTGGTCTGTAACAATATAGCTGGAAATATTTTTATCGCTGAAGGATTCCTCCAGATATTGGGAAAAATCAGAGACATCCAGGAAGATAATGTAGGCGTATTCTATGACCTGAGTTTCTGTATCCTTCAGGATCCGGCAGCAGGCGGCGCAGCTGCGGCTGTTCTGGACGCTGGATATCATCACCGGCACGGTGACTTTTTCCTGATAAAACCAAATGGAAGAGGTTCCTGGATTTTCCAGGCTTTCCACGGGAAGAGCATACTTTTCCAGATCTGTAAGCGGAAAGAAATATAGCCCTTCACCGGCCCCCAGATGATCCTGGGGAAGAAAGACACTGGCGTAAAAGAGACGGAAGGTGGCCTTAAAAAGGGAAACGTCATTCCGGGTGTCAGTTAAAGAGGAAAGACTGTCCATGGGAGTATCCGCCTGCATCAGGGCATACATATCATACTGGAGAGAGTCCGCCACATTTTCTACCTGCTCCAGCCGTTCGTTGATCTGCATATTCAGCTGCTCGTCTGAAGACATGGAAGCGCTGAGGATCCGGTCTCTGGCAATACCATAAGAAACTGAATAAGAGATCCCTCCGATGATACCCAGGGGGATCAGGGTGCACAGGAGAAAGGCAGCCAGCAGCTTTGCCTGAAAATGGGAAAAGCATCTCTTTATATTTTTCAGGATTTTTTTCATAAAACACCTCGCCGAGTCATAGCTCTATCTGTATATTTTTGCATCTCTTTGCAGTTTTCATTATAAAAGAGAGAAAATTCGGATTCAACAGGAATAAAAATAATATAAACGAATTAAAAAATATTGTATTTTGTAAAAAAATGAAATTTGTTATCCTTGTCTCATCAAAAAAATAAGGGCACAGGAGGAGATGCCCGGTAAGGAGGATAAGAATGAGAAAGAAGTTTGTCAGCTTATTAATGGCAGGAGCTCTTACAGCAGGAATGCTTACAGGCTGCAGCTCAGGCGGGGGCAGCGGTTCCGGATCTGAAGGAGAGAGCGCCAGCTCTGACGGGGACTATGATCTCACCCTGTACAGTATTAACACCACAGACCCGGAATTTGACGACTGGCTTGCAAATGTGGAAGAAGCTACGGGATTAAATATTAATGTGATCGCCGCGCCTACAGATTCGGATACCCGGCAGCAGAAGATCACCACCATTTTGTCTACAGGGGATTCCTCTGTGGATATTATTGAGATCAATGACGAGATGAGCTCAGCCTTTAAAAATTCCGGATGGCTGGAAGGGCTGAACGACACAGTCATGACAGAGGATATCGTTGACTATTTTGCCCAGGGATATGTGGAAAACATGATAACAGATAATGAAGGAAATATTATCGGCGTTCCTGGCTATACCGGATATCTGGCATTTTGGGTAAATCAGGAGATCATGGACGAGGCGGGCATCACCTCTATTGACACAAAAGAAGACTTTATGAAGTATATGGAAGCTGTCTCCGGGGACGGAAGATACGGATATGGCGGATCCTGGGAAAAGACATATGTATTTAACGAGATCGCCCAGTTTGTAAATATGTTCGGCGGGGATTACTTTGACTGGACTCTGGATGAGAATAAGGAAGCGATCCAGTTCCTCTATGATATGGTTCAGAACGGACAGACTCCTATTGATCAGATCGCAGACAAATACGAGCAGATGAATCCTAAGGCCATTGACGGAAAATATGGATGCTGGTTCTACTGGGGCCTTGGGCCTGAGTATGAGACCGCAGACATGCTGGGAGAAGACAAGATCCATATGGCCATGGTCCCGGATTTCAGCGGGAACGGAGAGAGATATATTTTCACAGACTCCTGGAATTATGTGCTGAATTCTGCTTCAGAAAACAAAGAAGCAGCTGTTAAGTTCCTCCAGTATATGGCGGATGAAGGGGGAATGGAAGCCTCCTATCAGTACTTTGACCGTTATCCGGCCAGAACAGATGTGGCGGAGAAGATTGTGCCGGATACAGATCCAGCAAAAGAAATATACAGCAGATATGCTACAGAGTGTACTGTTTCCGGACGTCCTATGCTTCCGCAGACAATGGAGTTTATTACGGATATGGGAACCATTTTCCAGTCCTGTATGCAGGGAAATATTTCTGTGGACGAATTCTGTACCAGCGCCCAGGAGCTGGTAGAAAAGTACAGCGCATAAGAAATCAAGGGACTGCCGCATTAGACTGGCATATGTTTAATGAGGCAGCCCATGCTGTTTTCCTGTAAAAGGGAAAGTGAGGAGGAAATCTATGGCAGTGAGTAAAAAATCAATGAAATGGATTCCCTGGATCCTGATACTTCCAGTAGTGATCATCCGGGGATTTACAACATTGTATCCTATTCTGGTAACAATCAAGAACAGCTTCTATGATATTAAGATCCTGGCAGGGGTAGATGAATTTGTGGGGCTGGCCAATTATGTCAATGTGTTTAAAGATGCAAAGGTGCAGACTTCTGTGGTCTTTACGGTTATTTTCGTAGTGGTATCTATGTTTTTCCATATCCTTCTGGGAGTGGCTCTGGCTATGATCCTGAATATGAAATTCAGGGGACGGCGTTTTCTGAGGACCATTGTACTGATCCCCTGGGCTATGCCCACAGTAGTGGCCGGCATGGCGGCAAAGTGGGCCTTTAACAACGACTATGGACTGATCAACGATTTTATCCGAAGATTTTTTTCGGATTTTCAGTTCAGCTGGCTGATCAATACAGGCTCTGCCCGGGCAGCGGTGATCGCAGTGGATCTGTGGAAGGACCTTCCCTTTTTTGCTATTTTGGTCCTATCGGGCCTGCAGTTTATCTCCGAGGATATTTATGAAGCAGCAAAGGTTGACGGAGCCAACGGGATTCAGTCCTTTTTCCGGATCACTCTTCCCCTTATCGCCAAAAATGTGATCACCCTCTGTATCCCCTTTACTCTGTGGCGGCTTACCAGCTTTGACCTGGTGTACGCCATGACCTCCGGCGGTCCCGGAGAGGACACGGCCCTTATTGCATACCGGATCACTACAGAAGCCTTTACCAACCTGAATATCGGCTATGCGGCAACCCTGGCAGTCATGCTGTTTTTGGTCATGGCCCTGTTTAGCTTTATCAATATGCGATTTATCAGTAAAATCTCAGATTAGGAGGAAGAAAATGAAGGAAACTAACAAATATAAAGTATACCGGGGGCTGATCGCGGCAGGAAGATGGGCGCTTTTCGGGATCGTGGCTTTTTTGATCCTGTTTCCGGTATACTGGATCTTTATTTCATCTATAACCCCCTCCGGAGAGCTGTTTAAGACGCCTATCGATTACCTTCCGGATCATCCTACCCTGGAGAGCTATGCCTTTCTTATTGAAAATGTAGGACTGCTGGAAAAGATCGGGAATACGATTTTGATCGTAGGCGTAACTTTGATCGTGGGAACGATCCTGTGTTCGATGGCGGCCTATGGGTTCGCACGGTTTAAGTCCAGAGGAGTCTCTCTTGCTTTTGCATTTGTGATCGCAACTATGCTGATTCCGGAAGTGGTAACTGCCAGACCTTTATATGAGTTTATGAGGACAGTGGGATTGTATGATACTTATCTGGGACTGATCATCTTGTATATCAGCGCGGTGATTCCTTTTACAGTATTGATACTAAAGAACTTTGCTTCAGAGATCCCGGTTTCTCTTGAAGAAGCGGCGGCTATTGACGGGGCAAACTTTATCCAGAGACTGTTTAAGATTGTCCTTCCCCTTATGAGACCGGCTATTGCCACAGTCTGCATTATCAATTTTATCACCTGCCTGAACAACTTTTTTACCCCTTTGTATTATTCCAATGACATTCAGGTTCTGTCTGTAGCCATCGTTCAGCTTCCTCTCCGGGACAATATGTACGGAGTGCCCTGGGATCTGGTAAGTTCAATGGGATGGATCATTCTGCTGCCTATCATCATTTTTGTTGCTGTCTTTGAAAAACAGATTATGGATGGTATAATGGCAGGAGGAGTAAAAGCATGAGAAAATGGAGGACATGAGGATGAATCAAATATTCGGAGGAAGTTTAAACACACTTTTTATGGCAAGACACGAAAAAAGCAGAGCCATAAACGCAGAAAATCCCACAGGAGAAAAGGGAAGAGGAGGAATGGCAGCCAGCCATCTGGGCCCGTCCAGAAAGGGAAGCCCCTGTCTTAGGAATATAAAGAGCGGAGAGACGGTGACTCTGGCGGAGATCCAGGGACCGGGGATGATCCATCATATCTGGATCACAGTGACGGACAAGACCACAGAGGCAGACTGTTTTGTCCTCAGAGACCTGGTGCTGCGGATGTACTGGGACGATGAGGAGGAGCCTTCTGTGGAAACTCCTCTGGGAGATTTCTTCTGCTGCGGATTCGGCCAGGAGTGTATTGTAAATTCCATTCCGATTGCGGCAGTGCCAAGCCGGGGGCTGAACTGTTATTTCCAGATGCCGTTCCGGAAAAAGGCAAAGATCACCCTGGAAAACCAGCATGCCAATGAGATCCCGGCTTTCTTTTACCAGATCGATTACGGCCTGTATGAGGAACCCTTCCCGGAAGACATTGCCTATTTCCATGCCCAGTGGAGGAGGCAGCGGATTACGGAGCTTGGCAGGGATTATGTGATCCTGGATCAGGTAAAAGGGAAAGGCCATTATGTAGGAACTTATATGGCTCTGACCACCCTGGAACGTTATTGGTGGGGAGAGGGAGAAATCAAATTTTATATAGACGGAGACGAGGAGTATCCCACCATCTGCGGTACAGGAACGGAAGATTATTTCGGAGGCTCCTGGAGCTTTGCAAAACAGATAGACGGGAAAACAGTGGAACAGAACTACTGCACCCCTTATATGGGATATCCTTTTTATTCCAGCCATGATGAAAAGATACACAATCCTTATCATAATGATGACTGTATGCCTATGCGTGGTTTTTACCGCTGGCATATCCAGGATCCGATATGTTTTGACCAGGATCTGAAGGTGACCATACAGCAGATAGGGGTAGGCTATAGAGGGCTGTTTGAAAGACAGGATGATGTGGCCAGTGTGGCTTACTGGTATCAGGCTGAGCCTCATCATCCATTTCCTCCTCTTATGAAAAAAGAGGAGCGGTGGCCCAGATAAGGAGCAAAATTTGAAAAAATGTATTTTGGGGATTATGATCTGCATTTCTTTCCTGGCCATAGGCTGCAGCGGAGAGACAGAAGAGACAGAAACAGAAGAGATCACGGAGGAAAAAAAGGACGAAAT
Organism: Candidatus Blautia stercoripullorum; assembly: GCA_019120545.1. GTDB lineage: Bacteria > Bacillota > Clostridia > Lachnospirales > Lachnospiraceae > Blautia > Blautia stercoripullorum. Next base: position 47,471 of record DWUX01000226.1, read on the forward strand.
TACGATCATGCATGTGGATGCAGAACATCCGGAGTTTCAGAAGTTTATAGAAGAAGCAGAAGAAGCTCTGGATATGGA
>DWUX01000227.1 GCA_019120545.1 Candidatus Blautia stercoripullorum
CCATGATGTCTTCCCTCCCCGGCATTTAGTCTTCATAATCCAGACATGCTCTTTCGGTGGTATAAGGACGCACGTATGTATCTGCCACTTTTACATGTTCCGGATGAGAACCGTATACTTTAACATCCTCTGCCTTCTCCATAGTAGTTACCAGAGCCATATCATGAGTAGAAGAAGGAATAGGATCTGTAACAAAATCTACGCTCAGAAGTCCGGGAACTTTTCCTACCAGGCTTTTCAGATTCTCCGCCATTGCTTTCTTTAATTCCGGTTTTTTACTTTCTTCAACTTCCGGTTTGAATTTCCACATAACAATATGATGTACCATTTTACTCTCTCCCATCTTTTCTGTTTTTTATGATGCCGGGGTCAGAGGCCCCAGACTGCGATACCCGGGGATTGTTCGGTGCTTCCCGTGCTCACAATTCCTGGCGTCTTTTATATTTTATAATAGAGAAAAGGAAGCTGTCAATCATAAACCAAACAGCTTCCCTTTCTTTGTCATGTAAGATAAAATCTATCTTTGCAGGTTCGTATCGTGAGTTTTCATTACCTTCAGGATATCTCCTTCATTTACCACATTAAAGTCATGCTGGATCATCAGCTTCAGCACGCTGGCCGTAATAGAAAAATCTATGGTTTTCTGAGGAGCAAAACCACGGGCCAGACAGTGAAGGAGTCCGCCTGCAAAGGCATCTCCCGCTCCTACGGCTTCCAGACTGTGGACTGTATGGACCGGACTTTCATAGAACTTTCCGTCTTTCAGGTAAATCCCCATCCAGTCTCCGTCTTCCACTGTCCTTATATTCCGAAGAACGCTGGCCACTGCCCTGCAGTTCGGATACTGCCTGAGGATCTCTTCCATCCCCTCTTTGTATGTGCCGATCTGATCAATCCCGTGGGCCATATCTCCGTCGAAGGCATGAATCCCCAGAGAAGATTCAAAATCCTCGTCGTTGGCAATACATAGGGTCACATAGTTCATCAGCTCTTTCATCACTTTCTGGGCTTTCTGCGTGCTCCACATCTTTCCCCGGTAATTCAGATCGCAGACTACCTGGATAGAGTGGGCTTTACAGTATTTTAAAGCTTCCAGGACCGCTTTCTCGATACCGTCACTTACCGCCGGGGTAACGCCGGAAAAGTAAAAGATATCTACGTCCTTTAAAAGCTCTTCCCAGCAAAATTCCTCCGGATCAGCCTGGGCAAAGGAACTGTAAGCCCGGTCGTACACCACATTTGTAGGCCGGATATTGGTTCCTTTTTCAAAGTAATAGATTCCCAGCCGTTCTCCTCCCTTCAGGATCCTGGAAGTGTCCACGCCAAAGCGCCGGATCTCATTATGGGCAGCCAGTCCCACCGGATTATCCGGCATCTTTGTCACAAAGGCCACCGGATCTTCCATCATGGCAAGGGATACGGCCACATTAGCTTCAGCCCCGCCATAGCTGGCCTCAAAATCCTGTGCCTGAAGGATCCTCAGATTCTCCGGGGTCTTCAGCCGCAGCATGATCTCTCCAAAAGTCAGTATCTTCATCTCAACTGTCCTCCCGTTTATTTTTGAAACTCATGATCAGCATCTGCAGACGGTTTTCAATATTTGCAAAGCTTACATCCGGATCATAGTCCAGAGGCAGTATGCTGGCGTCAGGATACATTTCTTTCAATTTTTTGATAATTCCTCTTCCCACCACATGGTTTGGCAGACAGCCGAAAGGCTGAAGGATCACAAAAGCCCTGCAGCCATGTTTGGCATGGTGGATGATCTCTCCCGGGATCAGGACCCCTTCTCCGGCGTCAAAGGTATGGTGGATAATAGGATCGCTGTCCTTCACCAGATCCTGCATACGGCAGGCTGGTGTGTAGAGAGGGCTCTTTCTGGCGATCTTGTCTGTCACATCATGGGCTGCATTAAAAGCCGCATTGGCAGTCCGCAGCCAGACTTTCTGTGAAACCGGTTTATCCAGATGATACTCCCGTATCTGGGCATCCTGATAAAAGTAGGTCTTTCGGATAACGTCTGTCATCCTTGCCTCTATGATCTCAAAACCGTTTTTCTCCAAATAGGCTTCGATGTCATGGTTAGCTCCGGGATGGAAATTCAGCAGATATTCTCCGACGATCAGTACCGTCGGTCTTGGATGAGAACGGTCATATTCCACCTGGTTCATAATATCTATGGCTTTTTCAAAGCCTTTTCTGGCTCCCATTACTCCATGTTTTTCCAGTCCCTCTACTACCTGGTCCAGAGCTTTTTCAAAGGCTGCATCCGCGCTTCCCGGAACTTTCTCGTAAGGTCTGGTCTTTCTGAGAAGCTCTTCCAGCACGTCGATCATAGGCATGGCGAAGGCAATCCGGACAGCAGTGAGAAGATTCATCTTAAATCCGGGATGAAGATCATGGGAGTCTTTATCATCATTTGTCAGGATCGGTACATAGGAATATCCCGCATCATCCAGAGCCTTCCGCAGCAGTGCGCTGTAATGGGTAAGACGGCAGTCTCCCACATATTTTCCCATGCCGATGGCTACTTCCTTATCGTCATATTTTCCGCTTTTTAAGGCGGCCAGGGCCTCTCCGATAACGATCTGGGCCGGAAAACAGATATCATTATGTACATATTGCTTGCCAAGACGGATGGCTTCTTCCCTTCCCAGCTCCAAAGGCTCTGTACGGATTCCCTGTCCGGCAAACGCCGCTGCCATGACCCGGCTGAAGGCGTGGGAAGTATTTGGGATCAGCGCCACTTTTTCTTTTCTGGAAGCTTTTGTGTATTTTACCGGATAGGGATCCGGCAGTTCATGAACTGTCAGTTTCTTTCCGCTGCTTCTCTGCATGGCTACTGTCTCTGTAAAGGAACGGATACGGATCCGCAGAGGCCCCTGGATATCACTTTCATCCAGCTTCAGGATCAAAGGAGTTTTCCCTGAAATATCCTTCATCAGACGGATGATCTCATCGGAAAGGTAGGCGTCATGTCCGCAGCCGAAACTTACGATCTGCACATATTCCAGATAATCTTTCTCCGCTGCAAGGATAGCGGAAGAAAGCATCCTGGCATGATAATTATTTACAACATCCAGCCGGCTCTTTTTCAGCTCTCCATGCTCTACCCCGGGCAGAGAATCTGCAGTAAGCACCGGTATTCCCATTTTTGTAAACATATCCGGCAGGTCGTGATTTACCAGGGCGTCATTCTGATAAGGCCTGGAAGCCAGGACCACTGCATAGGTGCCCTTTTCCTGCACCTGTCTGCACACTTCTTCTCCTGCTTTCTGAAGTTCCTGATGGAAAGAATTCTGGGCTTCATCTCCTGCCGCAATAGCCTTTCTTGTCAGCTCCGGAGAAATCTGGAAAGTATCTTCCATATATTTGGTCAGCTGCCTGTCCCGGTCTCCATTGGTATACCAGTGGAAAAGAGGCGCGTCAAAGGGAATATTCCAGCGCTTCTTAGGATTATCCGAATTCCTTATAACAATAGGATAACCTTTCACCACTGCGCACATAGACTGACTGGTATCTTCTGTATTTTCTGACTCTACGGTTGTAATAGAGGGCATAAAGATCCGGTCTACTCCGAGCTTTGCCAGACTGCGGATATGTCCATGAACAAGCTTAGCTGGAAAACACACCGTATCGGAAGTGACCGCAGACAGGCCGTCCTCATACATTTTTCTTGTGCTTGCCGGAGAAACCTTAACTTTAAATCCCAGAGCTTTCCAGAAAGTTCTCCAGAAAGGCATGGTCTCCCAGAAAGAGAGGACTCTTGGGATCCCGATAGTAATATCTCTCTGAACTTCCGGTTCCGGGTAAGGATATTTCTTCATCAGCAGTTCTTCCCGAAGGATGTAGAGATTAGGCACTTCCTTCAGAGCCTGCCTTTTCTCTTTGATCTTAGCCTGTACTTCCTTATCCTTTGGATCTCCCAGCACTTCTCCCCGCTCACAGCGGTTATTTGTGATCCAGGAATTCCCATTAGAAAAACGTATGATAGTTCTCTTACAATGGTTAGCACAGAAAGGACAGGGGGAATTAGATTCCTGTGTATAGGAAAAGTCATCCATGGCGTCAAGACCGATAAAAGTCTTCTGTCCCTTCTGACTAAATCTCTCTTTGGTGATCAGAGCAGCGCCGATAGCGCCCATGATTCCCGGATAAGGAGCCCGTACTACATTTTTCCCCAGATACTGCTCCATAGCTCTGAGCACTGCGTCATTCTGGAAAGTTCCTCCCTGGACTACGATCTTATCTCCCAGACTGTCCAGATTGGAGACACGGATTACCTTTGTAAATACATTTTCAATAATAGACCGGCACAGTCCGGCCATAATATCTCCCGGCAGTTTGCCGTTGCGTTGTTCGGTAATAATGCTGCTGTTCATGAAAACAGTACACCGGCTGCCCAGCTCTGCAGGGCTTTGTGAGTCAAAAGCCGTCTGAGCGATCTTTTCAACAGGAATATGGAGAGAGGAAGCAAAGTTCTCAAGGAAAGATCCGCATCCGGAGGAACAGGCTTCATTCAGCACAATGTTTGTGATGATCCCGTTGTCCAGCCAGATAGCTTTCATATCCTGTCCGCCGATGTCCAGGATAAAAGTAGCGTCCTCCACATATTTCCTTGCAGCCCGTGCGTGGGCTACGGTCTCTACTACATGGCACTCTGTCTCAAAGGCTTTTGCAAAAAGCACCTCGCCGTAGCCGGTAGTTCCCGCTGCGATGATATCCAGCTTTACACCTTTTTTCTCATATTTGTCTCTCATGGCAATGAGCGCTTTCTTTGCCACCAGAAGGGGATCTCCTTCATTTGGTGCGTAAAAAGAATCCAGGATATTTTCATCCTCGTCCATGAGCACAAACTTTGTGGTGGTGCTTCCCGAATCAATACCGAGATAGGCATGAAGAGTCTCTCCCTCCTTGAGTTCAGGCGCTTTTATCTGGGGGAGCTGATGTCTTTCTTCAAATTCTCTGCGCTCTTTTTGAGAAGCAAAAAAAGGCTTTCCTTTCTTTCCAAGAGAAAGACCTTTCTTATGTTTGAGCTCTCCCAGGCGTTCTTCCAGTTCCTGGATCTTATAAACCTGCTTTTTATCCTGAAACATGGTATTTAAAGACAGGGCTGCACCATAGGCAATAATGATCTCCGGTCTCTCCGGACGGATGATCTCATCCTTGGACAGGCCCAGTCTCTCGGCAAAGACCCGGATCAGAACTGGATTAAAAGTCATAGGGCCTCCTTCAAAGGCCACTGGTTTTTCAATATCCAGTCCCTGGGCCAGACCGCCTATGGTCTGTTTTGCAATAGCATGAAAGGCAGAAAGAGCCAGGTCAGACTTGGCGATTCCCTGATTCAGCAAAGGCTGGATATCTGTTTTGGCGTAAACTCCGCACCTTCCGGAAATGTCGTAGACACAGGTGCCTCTCTGAGCCAGCGCATTGAACTGTTCTATGGGCACCTTCACAATAGAAGCCACCTCATCAATAAAAGCCCCGGTACCTCCGGCACAGCTTCCGTTCATCCGCATATCGGAAACTGTTAAACTTCCATCTTCCTGATTCTTCCGGAAAAAGATGATCTTGGCGTCCTGACCTCCCAGCTCGATAGCCGTCCTTACATTTGGATATTTCTCGCATAACACTACAGAGTTGGCTACAACTTCCTGAATAAACGGAACCTCCAGAGCCTCGGCCACAGGCTTTGCTCCTGAACCGGTCATAGCCACACGGACAGTTCCTTCTGGAAACTGTTCTCTCAGCCGCCCCAAGGCTTCCTGAACACTCTGTACCTGACTGGAATTATGTCTTTTGTAACTGGAATACAGTATTTCTTTACTGTCTTTATCTGCAGCAACAAGCTTTGTAGTCGTAGAACCTACGTCAATTCCTACAAGAAGCTCTGACTGCTTTGTTTCTCTTTCTGGAATCATTCTTAACACTTCCTATATCTTTTGTCGCATATAAATATTCACAGACTATTAGTGTAACAAATTATCAGCGGAAATGTAAGAGACTTTATTTATTATTAATAAGATTTTTTTATCTCTGAAAAAACCGTGCCAGGCAGAACTCAGACCTGCCGGAATATGCCGCTATATCTTTGCCCTGATAACTGCCTGTGCCAGTTTTTCATCTGTGTCCTCCTGTTGCTTTTCCGCTGCGTTCTGGTTTGCTCTTAAATACTCTAATATCTGCAGGATCTCAGTTCTTGTCTCAAGAACCTGTCTTTTTGATTCACTGATCCGGTTAAGAACTGTCCAATCCGTAAAAATATTATCGAAGAAATAATCTGCAAAACGAAGGAATCCCTGGATATTCACCTGAAGTTCCGCCCGGTTTTCCATATTCACGTCTGACAGCTCTGTTCGAAACCGGCGCAGCCTTTCCTGAAGATCTTCTATCATTTCCTGGGCACTGTCCAAATGACTATGTTTCTGTAAATCTGATAACAAACCTCCTCCGAACACATCGAAAGTTCCCCAGTCTTCTGCGCTTCCCAGTTCCTTCAGGACTCTTTCCGTCATATCCAATGCCTGGTTTCCTGCATCTATGGCTTCCCGGATCTCTTTTTTCTGTTTTTCCAAACCGGAGAGCTTTTCCTCCAGTTCCAGGATTTCTATAGACGCTGCTCCTCCGGTACTCTTTATACGATGGAGCTTTTCTGCCAGAGCCTGCCGGTAACGCTGCTGACAGCCAGACAGGGGTTTCAGTTCATCCTGACACCACGCCAGGTCTTTCTTTACATTTTCCAGTTCTTTTACAGCGGCTTCATATTTTACCGCCGCACTGTATGCTTCTTCCTTCTCCTTTGACATTTTTTCATCCATCCTGCCAGAGATCCGATAGAAGAAAGCCGCCAGATTTTTTCCCTCCAGATGATCTACATCTTCCTGCTCCTTTTCCATGATTTTTTTCAATTCTTCTGCCCGTTCTTCCAGTTCCTGCTGCTGCATGATCAGATCCACCGCTTTGGCCTTTAATCTTTTTTCCCGCATGGTCTGCTGCAAAAGCTCCTGGAGTTCTTCATCATAATAATTCATATACCCTCCCTTTTATTCTCCTTCCTGCGGCTGTTGATAAAATATCCCGTAAGCCAGAAAATCACTTCGTCCATACCCTCTTTTGCCCATCCTTTCTTTTTCACCTTCTGGATATACAAAGGATAAATCTTAGAAAAGCTCATGGAAAAAATTTTGAGGTTGTCCAATTCAATCTCCTCCCTTGCCTATAAAAAATATAGGCGGTTATCATTAACATTCTATATTATACCATAAAGCGGAGAGCCAGGCGAGCATTCATGTCTATTTTTCTAGTTATTATCAGAAATATCTATATAAATCTTTATATTTTCTGAAAACCATCCGGATCAAAATACTTCCTGTAGGAGGCAGGTGTAAAATCCATTTCCTTTTTGAAAGTACGGATAAAATGCGAAGGGCTGGAAAAACCGCATTGAAGTCCTATGCTTTCTATAGATAGTTTTGTTTCCATGATCAGTTCTCTGGCTTTTCGTATCCGGAAAGAGATAAGGTATTGATGAGGCGAGGAGCCTGTCTGCTCCCGGAAAATTCTTGAAAAATGATATTTACTTAAAGAAGCTTTTTCAGCAATATCTTCAACCGATATTTCTTCCATATAATGATCCTGGATATAGTTAACAGCTTCTGCCACACAAGAATCCATAGAAACCGGTTCCTTAGCCGCAAGGATTCCTAAAAGATTATGAAGAAGATAGGAAAGTCTGTGTTCTTCAGGCCGGGTTCCGGAGAGTTCGTCTAAAATTTCCGCAAATACTGCTCCTGTGCCGGCCTTATGATGAAAACGGGCCCCTGATTTCCTATAAAGCAGCTTCATGTACTCCTGTGAACAGTTGCCTGTAAAATGGAAAAATTGAAAGGATACATCTGTTTTCACATGGTAATAATGAGCTTTTCTGCAGTCCAGAAGAACAATATCCCCTTCTTCAGCTGTAAAAGTTTTTCCCTCATACTCAAAATACAATTTTCCGGAAAGAATGCGGAAAGCCAAAAAAAGCTCCAGGCCTTTTCTTCTGATCTGGTAAGGAGGGACACAGGTATATTCGCCTCCCCACAATACGCAAAACAAATGATCTCGTGCAAAATCCGATGGAGAATAAAAATAAATCCCCCTTTTTTTCACAATTCCCTGTTCATTCGGTATCGTTACTTTTTTCTGTATTTCTTCAATTTTCATAAAATCCTCCCAGAATAGATAAATGCAGCACAAAATGTATATTATTCAGCATATATCGCCAGTGCCAAAATGAAATATTTAATATATTATACATGATAACAAGAGGGAAAAAACATAAACTTACAGCACAAAATTATTATAATGTAGGAGAGGAGAAGATCTATGACATCAAAAGAACGGGTGCAGACAGCCTTCGCCCATAAACAGCCGGATAAAGTCCCTGTAGATTTCGGCGGCATGAGCTGTTCGATGATCAATGCTGTTGTACTGAATGAACTAAGAAATTATTACGGACTGGAATACCGTCCTCCCAAGATCAATGATATGTCTACCATGACAGCTTATGTAGAACCGGATCTGGAAGAATGTCTGGGCTGCGATATACAGCAGCTGTATAATTATGGGGATACCTACGGACATATTAATACGGATTGGAAAGAATGGAGATATCATGGTATCACAGTTCTGATCCCCGGAAATGCCTCTGTAACCGACGATGGCCAGGGCGGCTACTATGTATATCCGGAGGGAGATATATCCTGTGCACCTTCCGGTCATATGCCCGCCAACGGATATTACTTTGATAATCTGACTCGTTCCCCGGAATTTGATGAAGACCATGCAGAGCCGGCGGATAATGTGGAAGATTATATGCTTGTCACAGATGATCAGATAGCTTATCACAAAAAGGTACTGGAAAATGTAAAAGGGGATATGCGGGCTATCCAGGTAGCTCCCGGATATTTCGGCCTTGGGGACGCCAATAATATACCAGGGCCTAATCTGAAAAATCCGAAGGGGATCCGGAGTATCGAGGAATGGTATACTGCTCCCCTCCTTTACCCTGAATATGTAGAAGAAGTCTTTGAACGGGGAACAGATATTGTCATTCAAAATCTGAAAAGATACTGGGAGGTTTTTGGAAGTGATATTGACATAATGTTTATCTGTGGTACAGATTTCGGCACCCAAAGAGGTCCTATGATCAACCCGGAAACTTTTAAAGAGATTTATATGCCTTATTACAAAAAAGTGAATGACTGGATCCATGAAAATACAACCTGGAAAACTTTAAAGCACTGCTGCGGAGGTATTTTCCCCATTCTTCCTTATCTCATCGAAGGAGGATTTGACGCCATCAATCCGGTTCAATGTTCTGCGGAAGGTATGGATCCTAAAAAACTTAAAGAAACTTATGGAAAAGATATCCTTTTCTGGGGCGGCGGCGTAGACACTCAGAATATTCTGCCCTTCGGAAAGCCGGAAGAGGTGCGGGAACAGGTATTAAAACGTCTGGAGATCTTTTCTAAAGACGGGGGGTATATTTTTAACACCATCCACAATATTCAGGCAAATGTTCCTGTCGAAAATATTGTTGCAATGGTAGAAGCTGTTAAGGAATTTAACGGAGACAAATAAATAATATAAAAAAGCCACTGCTCTCAGATAAACTTCTCGCTTTCTGAAAACAGTGGCTTTTTTATTCAGATTTAATGATTTAGAGCATCTGCTCTTTCTTTTCCAGAATTGCCTCTGCTGCAGCGCAGGCAGGACAATCGCAGTATTTTTTCCCGGCTTCTTTAAGCTCTTTTCCGTGGGCTTCCACTTCTTTGGCCTTCTCAGGTCCGAATACTTTTGCCCCTGCTTCTGATCCTGCAAAAGCGATCAGACCATCCAACGGCATAATATCCATTTCCAGCTCAGCGATCAGATTTTTTGTCTGCTCTGCTTCCTGATCTGTTCCTGCGGCCTTCAGCCAGTTTTCTCCGGCTGCTTTTGCCTGAGCACAGCAGGAAGGGGCGCTTATCAAATCTTTTACTTTCTCTGTCACATATTCTCTTACACTCTGTTCCATTCTACGATCATCCTTTCTACGTGTTTTTTATCATTATAAGCCTAATAAATTTATATGTAAAGCTGCCTTACACAGGTCTTCTCCCCAGCTGCCAAAAGGCCACGGCGCTGGCAGCAGCCACATTCAGAGAATCTACATTGTGAGACATAGGGATCCGGACCGTATAATCACAGTCTGCAATAGTAGAGGAAGCCAGGCCGTCTCCCTCTGTCCCCAGTATCACCGCCAGTTTTTCTTCTTTCCTAAGAGCCGGATCATCAATAGATACAGAATCTTCTCTTAAAGCCATAGCCGCCGTTTTAAATCCCATGGAGTGAAGCTTTTGGAGCCCCGGTTCCGGCCAGGCAAAAGAATCATCCAGAAAGGTCCAGGGAACCTGGAATACCGTCCCCATACTGACTCTTGCCGCTCTGCGGTATAATGGATTGCTGCAGCCCGGCGTCAGAAGGATCCCATCCATGTACAGGGCCGCGGCAGAACGGAAAATCGCTCCTACATTGGTAGGATTTACAACATTTTCCAATATGACCAGCCTCTTTGCACTCCTGCAGATTTCCTCAGGCAGAGGGAGCCTGGGCCGTCTCATGGCGCACAGCATACCTCTGGTCAGTTTAAAACCTGTAAGCTGTGTCAGTACATCAAATTCCGCTGTATAAACCGGAACTTCCGGACATCTCTCCAGCAGTTCTCTGGCCTGGGTCTCCAGGTGTCTGCGTTCTACAAGAAAAGACAGGGGAACACAGCCCCCGTCTAAGGCCCTCTCGATTACTTTAGGGCTTTCTGCAATGAAAATCCCCTTTTCCGGTTCATGGCGGTTCAAAAGCTGGTTCTCCGTCATCCTCGCATAAACATCCAGTTCAGGAGCATTAAAATCTTTGATTTCAATAATCTGTGACATCATAACTTTTCCTGGCGCTGTCATGATCTGAATCCCTCTTACAGCTCATTCAGCATCTGAGCCGGATTGTCTGCCGCCTTTACCTTTCCGAAAGCCTTCTGGATCACGCCTTCTTCATCGATCAGATAGGTAGTGCGCACCACTCCCATGGTCTTTTTTCCATACATATTTTTCTCTTTCCATACATCATAGGCCTGGATACAGGTAAGTTCTGTATCAGAAAGCAAGGTAAAGGGCAGATGATATTTTTCTTCAAATTTCTTATGGGAAGCTACGCTGTCCTTGCTGACCCCGATCACTACCGCATCTTTTTCCAGAAACTGAGGATAAAGTTCCCCAAAACCGCAGGCCTGCTTTGTGCAGCCGGCAGTATTGTCCTTTGGATAGAAATAAAGAATTACCTTCTTTCCTTTATATTCCTCTAATGTATGAATATGGCCATTCTGATCCGGCAGTTCAAAGGCCGGCGCCTTGGTTCCGATTTCAAGCATATATTTTTCCTCCTGTTTTTTGTTCATTATAACCTTCTTTTCTTATAATAGCAATGAAATCTCTTTTGATCAGGAGAGATTCTGTTTACGGATCTTAATCTGTTTTTTCTGATATTCTCTGTATTCTTTTAATTCCCTGCGAAGCTCTTTTCTAAGTTCCCGTTTGGGCATACCCTGATATTTTTCTTTTACCCGCTCTTTCATATGTTTTGGCTTTTCTGTTTCAATATCTTTTAAGATCCACTCTACCGCTTTTTCCGGAGTGATCTTATTTTTTTCCATAACATATCTGGTATAAAGGTTTAGTATATGATATCCCCTTTCTCCCAGGTCGCTTACCGCAGCCCGGGCAGCTTTCAGTTCCCGGCTTCCACCGGTGATCAGAAGCATATGATTTCTGTTTTTATCTGCAACAATCTTCCAAATGATATGAGAAACCTCATAAGGAAGCTTTCCGTTTTCACTTTCAAAAATCAGTCCCACTCTTGCCCCGGTAGCATAGACCAGGCTCTGATCCTGATACTCCGATATTCTCCTGCACTCTACATTTTCATACTGGCTGAATTTTTCTGCACAACTTATACAGCTGTTTTTTCTGTCATCATAAAAAATCATTAACTTGTCCAAAGACCTTCCACCTTTCTACTCTTTTTCTTCCATTACACTCATATAAGCCGGACGTATGATCTTATCCATATCGATCAGCTCTTCGATCCTGTGGGCGCTCCAGCCTACGATTCTGGCTACGGCAAACAGAGGCGTATAAAGCTCCTGGGGGATCCCCAGCATGTCGTAGACAAATCCGCTGTAGAAGTCCACATTAGGGCTGACTCCTTTGTAAATATGGCGTTTTTCCGCAATGATCTCCGGAGCCAGCTTTTCGATAGCCTGGTACAGTTTCATATCCTTTTCCCGGCCTTTTTCCACAGCAAGCTTCTCTACATACTCTTTCAATATTCTTTCCCTGGGATCCGAAACAGAATAAACTGCATGGCCCATACCGTAGATCAGTCCTTTTTTGTCAAAGACTTCTTTATCCAGGATTTTTCCCAGATAATCTTTGATCATGTCCATATCATTCCAATCCGACACATTTTCCCGGATATTTTCCATCATCTCCATTACTTTAATATTGGCCCCTCCATGCTTCGGTCCCTTCAGGGATGACATGGCAGCCGCGACTGCGGAATAGATATCCGAACCTGAAGAAGTTACCACCCTTGTAGTAAAGGTAGAATTATTTCCTCCTCCGTGTTCCATATGAAGGATCAGCGCGATATCCAGGACTTTAGCCTCCAGTTCTGTATAAGAAGCATCGGGACGCAGAAGCCGCAGAAAATTCTCAGCAGTGGACATTTTGGGATCCGGGCGGTGGATATACATACTGCCGTTATTGTCATAATGGTTATAGGCATGATAGCCATATACCGCCAGCAGAGGAAACTCTGCGATCAGCTGAACTGCCTGGCGGATATTGTCTTCCAGGGTGTTGGCCTGGGTACCGCTGTCGTAAGCGGCAAGAGTCAGGATACTTCTTGTCATGGTATTCATAATATCCTTTGTAGGAGCCTTCATGATCACATCTCTGGTAAAATTCTGAGGAAGTTCTCTGGCCTCTCCTCCCAGAATTTCAAAAAATCGCTCCCCTTCCTGACTGTCCGGATACTCTCCGAATAGTAAAAGATATGCGATTTTT
>DWUX01000023.1 GCA_019120545.1 Candidatus Blautia stercoripullorum
AAAAATAAATATATGCGTCATGATATCGGAAAGGCTATTGACGAGGCATAATGCTTTTCCAATACTGAAATATCAGAAAAAAATATTTTGATATATTATGGCAGAAAGGCCAGACGGCAGGAAGAACAGAAAACTTCCTGGAGGCTGGCCTTTCTGCTGCTGAAAAATCTTGAAAATTTAATGTTTCTGTGCTATTCTATGTATAACAAAATAGAACACAAGAGAAAGCAGGGAGCAATGTTGATTATTGAAATTGATTTTAATAGTGACGAGGCCATTTATATACAGCTATGTAACCAGATTATTATGGGGATCGCTACAGACCAGCTGAAGGTGGGAGAAACGCTTCCTTCAGTCCGGCAGCTGGCAGACACTATAGGAATTAATATGCATACAGTGAATAAGGCTTATTCTGTGCTGAAACAGGAAGGCTTTCTGACAATAGACCGGAGAAAGGGAGCTGTCATCTCTATTGACGCAGATAAAATGAGAGCGCTGGACGAAATGAAGCAGGAACTTTTGGTAGTGCTGGCCCGGGGATGCTGCAGAAATGTTTCCCGGGAAGAAGTCCATGCTTTGATTGACGAAATTTTTGACGAATATAAGTAGAACAGGAGACATGCATGAAAGAGCAATATTCAATATGGGCCAAGAAAGCCCTGAAACAGGCAGAAAAAACAGCAAAGCAGTACAGCCATAATTATATTGGAACAGAACACCTTCTGGCAGGACTCCTGGCAGTCAGAGAAGGAACTGCAGGTTTGGTCCTGACAGAAGCAGGAGTTACAGAAGAGAAGCTGTTCCAGCTTATTGAGAAGCTGGTTGCGCCTTCTCAGATCACAATCCTTGAGGAACCCCAGGGCTATACTCCCAGGACGAAAAAGGTGCTTGCGAGAGCTAAGAGGGAAGCTGAAAAACTGGATGGAAGAGAAATAGGGACTGAGCACATACTGATTGCTATGCTGAAAGAATATGACTGTGTGGGTACCAGACTGCTTCATACTATGGGTATTAATATTCAGCAGCTGTATATAGAGATCATGAAGGCTATGGGAAAAGAGGGAGCCGTTTCAAAAGAAGATTTCCAGAGAAACACAGGGAAAAGCAATACCCCTATGCTGGATCAGTACAGCCGTGATCTGACTGAAGCTGCTGCCCAGGGAAAACTGGATCCTGTAGTGGGGCGTGAAAAAGAAATCAATCGGATTATTCAGATTTTAAGCAGAAGAACAAAGAACAACCCCTGTCTGATCGGAGAACCGGGAGTAGGAAAGACGGCGATCACAGAAGGTCTGGCTCAGAGAATTGTCTATGGACTTGTACCGGAAGCTATGGCGGATAAGAGAATCGTAGTGCTGGATCTGTCAGCCATGGTGGCTGGCTCTAAATACAGGGGCGAGTTTGAAGAGCGGATTAAGAGAGTTGTTCAGGAAGTTATGAATGACCGGAATATCCTGCTGTTTCTGGATGAACTTCATACCCTGATCGGCGCCGGCGGAGCAGAAGGGGCGCTGGACGCCTCGAACATATTAAAGCCTTCCCTTTCCAGAGGTGAAATCCAGCTGATAGGCGCTACTACCATTGAAGAATACCGGAAATATATTGAGAAAGATCCGGCTTTAGAGAGAAGATTTCAGCCGGTTATGGTGGAAGAACCTTCCAGAGAAGAGGCCGAAGAGATTTTAAGGGGACTGGTACCTTATTATGAAGAACATCATGGGGTGACTATTGAAGAAAGTGCTGTAAAGGCAGCAGTGGCTATGGGAATCCGTTATATTAACGACCGATTCCTGCCGGATAAAGCATTGGATCTTTTGGACGAGGCTTGTTCAAAGGTCCAGCTGGCAGGATATAAAACTCCGGAAGGGCTGGCGTCGGAAGAAATGAGGCTCCATTCTCTTTATGAGGCTAAAGAGGCCGCTATTAAAGCTCAGGACTTCCAGCTGGCCAGAAAACTTCAGGAGGAACAGAAAGAAGCGGAAGCTTCTATAGAAAATGCTAAAAAGCGTTTTGAAAGACAATGCCGTAATAAAAAGCTTACGGTAACAGAGGAACATGTGGCTCAGGTTACAGCAGAGTGGACAAAGATACCAGTGAAAAAACTGACAGAAGGAGAATCAAAAAGACTGGCTAAATTGGAACAGCTTCTTCATAAACGGGTGGTAGGACAGGATGAAGCGGTAAATGCAGTTGCAAAAGCCATAAAAAGGGGACGCGTGGGATTAAAAGATCCTAAAAGACCTATAGGATCTTTCCTTCTTCTGGGCCCCACCGGCGTAGGAAAAACGGAGCTTTCCAAAGCCTTGGCAGAAGCGGTCTTTGGAAGTGAAGACGCTATGATCCGGATAGATATGTCAGAATATATGGAAAAGCATAGCGTTTCCAAGCTGATCGGATCTCCTCCTGGCTATGTGGGATATGAAGAGGGAGGACAGCTTAGCGAAAAAGTAAGAAGAAATCCATACAGCGTGCTGCTTTTTGATGAAATTGAAAAGGCCCATCCGGATGTCTTCAACATTCTTCTTCAGGTGCTGGATGACGGGCATATTACAGATGCCCAGGGAAGAAAGATTGACTTTAAAGAGACGATCATCATTATGACTTCTAACGCGGGAGCTCAGTCTATCGTAGAACCAAAACGTCTGGGATTTGGCGGCAGCGAGGATAAGGAAGCAGATTATAAAAAAATGAAAGAGAGTGTTATGGAAGAAGTTCGCCGTCTTTTTAAACCGGAATTTTTAAACCGTATTGATGATATTATAGTATTCCATATGCTTTCTAAAGAAGAGATCAAGAAAATCGTAGGCCTTCTTCTGAAGGATTTCATAAAGCGGTGTAAGAATCAGATGGACATAGATGTAAAAGTAACAGAGGGAGTAAAAGATCTGATCGCTAAAGAAGGGTTTGATCCTAAATACGGTGCCAGACCTTTAAAAAGAGCTATCCAAAATAAGATTGAAGATACTATGGCAGAAGAAATTCTGGAGGGAAGGATCCATACCGGTGATAAGGTTACGGCGGGGCTTGCCAAAGGAAATATAAAATTTACTGTACAGGGAGAAAAATAAAGATTTGCTGGCAAAAAATCTGATTTTATGGTAAGATTTTTGTAAAGTAAAAGAAAATTCCGCAAAGAGCGGATCAGAAACCAAAGACATTAGGGGAGGACATCAAAATGTCAGTAGTAAAAGAATTAATTCGTACAGAAGAAAATGGCAAGATCAGTTTTGGAAATTATGAATTGGCTGCCAAGTCTAAATTATCAGATTTTGAATATGACGGAGATATGTACAAAGTTAAGACATATAATGAGATTACGAAGCTTGAAAGAAACGGTATGTTTGTTTATGAATCTGTGCCGGGAACTACAGTCCTTGATCTGGATGCCGAAGAGAATGGAATGAGCTTTTTGGTGGAAGGACCAAAAGATGCTCAGATTACAGTAGAACTGGAAGAAGATACTCCATACAAAGTGATCATCGACGGAGTAGAGGCCGGTGAGATGAAAACAAATCTTGGAGGGAAATTATCCTTCAGTGTGGAACTGGAGCAGGCAGAGCAGGTAGCTGTCAGAATTGAGAAATTATAAATCCAAAGGATAAGAAAAAGGCTGCTTTTAACCAGGCAGCCTTTTTTGTGCTGTAAAAGATCCTGACAGAACGATATGCAGAAGAAGGAGTACTTTACAAGAAAACACTTTTGTGTAAAATAAGGATATATGATATATAAAAAGAAAGGAAACGGAAATGGCGAAAGGAAAGAAGACAGTGTTTTTCTGTCAGAACTGCGGTTATGAGTCGCCTAAATGGATGGGACAATGCCCAGGATGCAGACAGTGGAATACTTTTGTGGAGGAAACGATTTCTACAAGTGCTGGAAAAGGAATTTCTCAAACTATGGTTAAGACGAGTGGGGGAAATGAGCCGGTCGCTCTTGCTAAAATTAAAACAGGGGAAGATGACCGGATAAAAACAGAGATTGAAGAACTGGACCGGGTTTTAGGAGGGGGAATTGTTCAGGGCTCTATGGTACTTGTAGGGGGAGATCCAGGTATTGGAAAATCTACGCTTCTTCTCCAGGTATGCCGCCAGCTTTCTAATAAGGGACATAAGATATTATATATTTCGGGAGAGGAGTCTCTGAGACAGATCAAACTGAGGGCGGAACGTATTGGGGAATTTAATGATTTGCTGCTTCTTATGTGTGAAACGAATCTGGAGACTATCCGCAGTACGATTGAAAGAGTAAGACCCGAGGCAGTGGTGATAGATTCTATCCAGACTATGTATAATGAAGATATTTCATCAGCACCGGGAAGTGTTTCTCAGGTTCGGGAATCTACAGGAGTTTTGATGCAGATTGCCAAGGGACTGGGGATTTCCATTTTTATTGTGGGCCATGTGACAAAAGACGGAAGTGTGGCAGGACCAAGAGTATTGGAACATATGGTAGATACGGTGCTATACTTTGAAGGAGACAGACAGGTTGCCTACAGAATTTTGCGCAGTGTTAAAAATCGTTTTGGTTCTACAAATGAGATCGGTGTTTTCGAGATGCAGAACAAAGGATTGGCTGAGGTGAAAAATCCTTCCCAGGTAATGCTTAATGGCAGGCCGACAGACGCTTCGGGTTCTGTAGTAGTTTGTTCAATAGAAGGAACCCGGCCTATTTTAATTGAAATACAGGCCCTTGTGACTAGGACCAACTTTGGACTGCCCAGAAGAACCTCTGTGGGAATCGATTACAACAGAGTAAATCTTTTAATGGCTGTATTGGAAAAAAGAGCAGGTCTTCATTTGGGAGATTGGGATGCCTATGTAAATCTGGCTGGAGGGATGAAATTAGGAGAACCTGCCATAGATTTAGGAATTGTTATGGCTATTGCATCCAGCTATAAAAATAAGGTAGTAGATCCGGAGCTGCTGATTTTCGGAGAAGTGGGATTGTCCGGGGAAATCCGAGGAGTGAGCATGGCCGAACAAAGGGTAAGAGAAGCGGAAAAACTTGGATTTACCGCATGCCTTATGCCAAAGGCAAATCTGGAAAGCTTACAGGGAAAATACCAGATCCGCCTTATAGGAGTGTCCAACATTAAAGAAGCCATGAATTATATTATATAGAAAGGTCCTGAATCTCCTGGCAGCCTGAACAAAAAAATAAAAAAATGCAAAAAAACTTGTTGACAGATTTGAAATCCTGTGGTATCCTAATCTAGCTGTCGATGAGAACAGAAAAAACTTGAAAAAATAAATTTTCAAGAAAATGAAAAAAGTTC
>DWUX01000228.1 GCA_019120545.1 Candidatus Blautia stercoripullorum
CTACACCCTTAGCAGGGGCGCCTCTTCAGCCACTTGAGTATTTCTCCATTGCCTGAATAATTGATATTTATTCATTTTTCTGCTCTGCATGAGCAATATAGATTATACCTCGTATTTTCCCAATTTGTCAACTACTTTTTAAAACTTTTTTTAATAAATATTTTTTTC
Organism: Candidatus Blautia stercoripullorum; assembly: GCA_019120545.1. Lineage (GTDB taxonomy): Bacteria > Bacillota > Clostridia > Lachnospirales > Lachnospiraceae > Blautia > Blautia stercoripullorum. The sequence continues at coordinate 169 of DWUX01000228.1, forward strand.
CAGAGCAGGCCTGACAAGAGCCGCCTCATTAATATATATCAGAAATATATAAATATTTTTCATTAATAAGACGGCTCCCGATCATCCTTAAAAGATCTCTATACTTTTATATTCCCTGAAAACCAAAGGTAAATACCATTTTTTCATCCGTGTTCAGAAGATATTCTTCATGTGTTCTGGATCCCCAGCTGTCGTCTCCTCCGACTCCCATCTGCTGTTTGGAAACTCTGACTACTGTGTAGTGTATCTGAGGCAGCTCAAAATCATGTCTTGCGTTTTCTATTTCATGAGGTGTATAAGGAAGAGCTGAGAATTCCATGGAATCCCCTGTAAAGAGGATACCTCTTCCCTTCTCATCTGTAACAGAGGCCCATCTTACTCCTGTCTTATTTCCGCATTCCTGAGGGTTCAGATATCTGGACATATTATCTTTTACCTTATTTCTGTAAATTCCCAGTTTTCCTCCTCTGCACCTGTCTGTATAGGTTTCCTCCGGACCCATGCCGTACCACTCCACGTTCTGGTAATCTGCGTTAAACTTAAACATTACCCCAAACTCAGGCATATCTCCCAGTTCTTTTACCGGATCATAAGATAATTCTGTCTCTATATAGCCGTCTCCATAAACCTTATAAGAAAGGAAACATTCTGACTGAGGCGCTGTAGGCATATAGTAATGATAAGTTACCTGCGCATATTCCTCTGTTACTGTAATCTGAGGATCTGCACTGACAGGATATCCTTCTGAAGGCCTTTTATGGGATATATACATACTTGCAAGCTTCCACTGACCATAACGGGCAGGCATAAGGCTTCCTTCGTCATTATCTGTAGGAGCTCTCCAGAAGTTAGGCTTTGGGATCATCTCGATCATTTCTTTTCCTCCGTATTTATAAGAGGCTAATCCTCCGTTCAGGTAAGAAAAGATTGCCGAGAAGTTTTCACCCTTTACCCCAAAATTATGCAGACTGTTAATCACACGCAGTTTTCCTTTATGTACCGGCTTGTTTCCTTCTATCCGGTAAGTATACTGTCCGAAAGCCACCTCATAGCCCTTTTCTGCCCAGAGGGTATCTTCCTTCAGATGGAAAGATACAGTGATCGTATACTCTCCCGGAAGAGTCTGAGAAAGATCAGGAAGAGGATAAACATCTTCCTTTAAAGGTTCCGTATGGGTTTCCAAGAGAAGGCTCCTGATTTCTCTGCCGTCATTTTTCAAAGATACTTTGCACTGGAAAGAATCTGTATTCACAAAAAGATTTTTATTAATGATCTTAACCTTATCTTTTTCTACCAGTGCAGAAATATTCTGGTAGTTGAATTTAACTTCCTGCATTTTGGGAGAAGGCTCTCTGTCTCCTCCATATACGATTCCATTTCCGCTGAAGTTATAGTCAGTAGGCCGGTCTCCAAAGTCTCCTCCATAAGCCTGGAAAGTTTTTCCATATCGGTCTTTCTTTCCTATAGACTGATCTATATAATCCCAGATAAAGCCTCCCTGATAAAGAGGTTCTGTGTCTGTCAGATCTGTATATTTATCCATTCCTCCGCAGGAATTTCCCATAGCATGGGTATATTCACAACAAATGAAAGGTTTGCTTCTGTCTTTTTCCAGAAATTTCTTAATGTCTTTTACGCTGGTATACATCTGGCTTTCCATATCGCTGGTGTCATTATAGCGCCGGTCATGGAAAATTCCTTCATAATGGACCAGACGGGTTGGATCTTCTTTTTTCAGGAACTGGGACATCTCATAGATATCCTTTCCCCCGAAAGATTCATTTCCACAGGACCAGATCAGGATAGCAGGATGATTTTTATCTCTCTGATACATAGAATTTACTCTGTCCAGCATCATATCCAGCCACTCTTCCTTATCGCAGGGCACAATGTCCGTCCAGTCTCCCGTCCGCTCTGCAACGTCCCAGGATCCGTGAGACTCCATATTATTTTCATCGATCATATACAGTCCATATTCATCACAGAGATCATAGATAAATTCATCATCCGGATAATGACAGGTACGGATAGCATTAATGTTATTCCGTTTCATAGTCACTATATCTTTCACCACATCTTCTTTTCTTACGCAGCGTCCTGTAACAGAATTAAACTCATGGCGGTTTACCCCTTTAAATACGATCCGCTTTCCGTTCAGGGTCATGATCCTGTCTTTCATCTCAAATCTCCGGAATCCTACCTTCTGAGGAATAATCTCCATGAGATTTCCCCGGCAGTCCATGATCTCCAGGTACAGATCGTAAAGAACAGGGGTTTCTGCGCTCCAGAGCCTGGGATTTTCTACCGGAAATACAATTTTTGTTTCTTCTGATACTTCAATTTCTTCACAATGAAGGACCTCCCCGTCTTTACACAGAGAGATCTTCCCCAGACCCTTCTGAGAAGCCTTGATAACCAGTTCCAGATCCGCCTTTGTAAAAGTATCGTCTAAATAAGTACGGACTCTGATATCTTCTGCATGGACTTCAGGTACCGTATACAGATATACGTCCCGGAAGATTCCGGAAAAGCGGAAAAAGTCCTGGTCTTCGCACCAGCTGGATGATGTCCATTTAAATACCTGAACCGCAAGCTTATTTTCCCCGTCTTTAAGATAAGGGGTCAGATCAAATTCTGAGGGAGTAAAGCTGTCTTCACTGTATCCGGCAAACTTCCCGTTCAGCCACAGAGCCATACCGCTTTCCACGCCCTGGAAAGAAATGCAGACTTTCTTTCCCTTCATATTTTCCGGAACCTGAAAATACTTTACATAGCTTCCCACAGGATTAAATTCTTCAGGGATTTCCCCGGGACGGATCTCTTCTCTTCCCTCCCATGGATACTGGGTATTGGCATACTGAGGACTGTCATATCCCTCCATCTGGATGTGGGCGGGAACCCGGATATCATCCCAGGACATACAGGAAAACTCTTCTTTTTCAAATCCTTTTATAGTCCCCTGATAGTTTTTGGCGTAGTGAAATTTCCAGAGCCCCTTCAAACTGTACCGAAAAGACTCCATTCCCTGCTCCATATGTTCTCTGGACTCATAGTATTTATGGTTGGAATGAGCCGGCAGTCTTTTATCTCTGAAATATCCGGGATCCTTCACTTTACTGTAGTCAAAAAATTCCATATTCCTATCCATCCTCCTTTATTTATTTTCATTTTCTTTAATAACCTTTTCTATCCTTGCTCTCACTTCCTGAGCAATTTCAACGGTTTTCATATCTTTATATTCTTCATACAAAAGAGGCTTCAGAAAATGCACCTGTACGGTAACCTTTTCTATAGATTTTGTGTCGAAAGACTTATAGGAATCTATAAGAGCCACAGGTACGATGGGACATTTTGCCTTAACTGCGCATTTAAAGCTTCCCCCTTTGAATTCATGGACATTGTTAGGATCCTTTGTCCTGGTCCCTTCCGCAAAGATCAGATAATTTCTCCCTGCTTTTACTTCCTTTGTGACCTGAATGATCACCTGCATGGACTGTTTCACATCTTCCCTGTCTATGGCATAGGCTTTCATACAGGCGAAAACCTGTTTTAAAAAGGGAATGTTCTGTATTTCTTTTTTCATAACTACAGAAAAAGGCGTAGGACACGCCTGTATGATAGCAAGAACATCGAACAGCCCCTGATGATTCGGGAAAAACATAAAACCGTTTTCCTTTGGTATATTTTCCTGTCCATGAACATCAATATGGATCCTTCCTCCTACAATTGCCCTGTTATCTATAAATCTTAATAATTTATATCTTTCTTCTTCTGTATACTTGTCTACATGACTGGCATAATAACATAATTTAAACCAATAATAAGGAACTAAAATAATATTATATGCCACCATCAATAGAATTCTTTTCACTTTTCCCTGCTCACTTTCTAATTCTCTTTTTGTTTTCATAAAAAGAAGTGTGCATTAAAAAAATCTCTTTACTTTTAATGCACACTCCGGACAGAGCTATCCTCACTCCTTTGATCTACTGATCCCCTTTGACCAGCTGACCAAAACGCTTATCCAATTCTTCTTTATAAGACGGATTTTCCTCCTGAAACTTTTTTAAATCCTCCTGATAATTTTTATAAGTCTTTGTATTCATAAATTTCTCATAGGCATACCTTGAATACTTGCCCATTTCTTCTGTAACGTCTTTCGCCGGAACAACATAGTAGGTTTTATCCTTCTTGTTTACATAATAGAAAGACAGCACAGGACACTTCTGACCCTTTTCTTTTTTCTCTGTCTTATAGGTAAACCATACATAGATCAGCCGGCTTTCCCCGCTTTTTCCAAGAGAATCCGACTTTTCAAATTCTATGTTTTCAGCCTGGTATGCCTTGAAAAGCCGCATATTATAATCCATTTCTTTCTGGATATCCTCCTGGACATCTTCTTTCTCAACGCCGTAGCACTCTTTAACAGCCTGGGTATCCTGCTCCTGATAAGAAAGGATCAGAGATTTTACCACATCTTCCGGAGATTTATTCTTTACTCCTTTGCTGCAGCTTCCTAAAAAAATTATCATAACAGAGGCTGTCAGAATTAATAGAACCCCTTTTTTAAATACTGACATGAAATTATTTATCCCTCTCCGCTTCCGCTTTCTGTATCTTCGTTACTTGCTTCTTCGTCTTTATCTCTTACTTTTGCAATACTTGCCACTGTAATGTCATCTTTCAGATCCATCAGTTTCACTCCTGATGTAATTCTTCCCAAAATGGAAATATCCTTACATTCCAGCCGTATGATAATACCCTCTGTAGTGATCAGCATAATGTCATTGTCACTGTTTACCGCCTTTACGCCGATCACGTTTCCTGTTTTTTCCGTGATCTTATAACATTTCACGCCTTTTCCGCCTCGGTTTTGACGGGTAAATTCTCCTACAGATGTACGTTTTCCAAGTCCTTTTTCAGAAACGATCAGCAGATAATCACCCTGACAGGTAAGCTGCATGCCGATAACCTCATCCTCCTCCATAAGGTTAATGCCTCTTACTCCCATGGAAACTCTTCCGGTAACTCTTACGTCTGTTTCTTTAAAACGGATACACTGGCCGAATTTGGTTACCAGGATGATATCTTTCTTATTGTCTGTGAACTTCACTTCAATCAGCTCGTCATCTTCTCTTAAAGCAATGGCAGCCAGACCGGTTTTTCTCACATTTGCATAATCCTCGATAGGGGTTTTCTTAACCAGTCCGTTTTTCGTTGCCATAAAGAGATAGTTGCCCTTTTTGAACTCATTGATAGGGATCACTGCAGTGATCTTTTCCTCCGGCTGCAGCTGAAGCAGATTGATAATGGCCGTTCCCCTTGCCGTTCTGCCTGCTTCCGGGATCTCATAAGCCTTTATCCGGTACACCCTTCCTGTACTGGTAAAGAACATCAGATAATGATGGGTAGTAGTCATCAGCAGTTCTTCAATATAATCGTCCTCTATGGTGGACATACCCTTGATCCCTTTGCCGCCTCTGTTCTGACTGCGGAAATTGTCAACAGTCATTCTCTTTATGTAGCCCAGTTTTGTCATGGCTATCACAGTATTTTCTTTTGGTATCAGATCTTCCATGGAGATATCGTATTCATCATAACCGATAGAAGTTCTTCTTTCGTCTCCATACTTTTCCGCAATAGCAAGAATCTCTTCCCTGATCACCCGAAGAAGAAGATTTCTGTCTGAAAGGATTGCTTTCAGTTCTTTTATCTTTGCTTCCAGTTCGTTGAATTCATTCTGAAGACGTTCTCTTTCCATTCCTGTAAGCTGATACAGTCTCATATTAACAATTTCCTGAGCCTGTACGTCAGTAAATTCAAAGGTCTCCATCAAAGTATCTTTTGCTTCCTGTCTGTTTTTAGAATTCCGGATGATCTGGATCACCTGATCGATCACATCCAGGGCTTTCAGCAGACCGGATACTATATGGGCTCTGGCTTCCGCTTTGTTCAGGTCATATTGTGTCCTTCTGGTGACCACATCTTCCTGATGGTTCAGATAGTGGTTCAGCATCTCCAGAAGGCTCATAACCTTAGGTGTATTTCCCACCAGAGCCAGCATGATCACGCCAAAAGTATCCTGAAGCTGGGTATGTTTATAAAGCTGATTTAAGATCACATTGGCATTGGCGTCTCTTTTCAGTTCAATGCAGATCCGCATTCCCTCTCTGTTAGAGTGGTCATTGATAGCCGTGATCCCTTCTACTTTTTTATCTCTTACCAGCTCGGCGATCTTTTCTATCAGTCTTGCCTTATTTACCAGATAAGGCAGTTCTGTCACAATGATCTGGCTCTTTCCGTTAGGCATTGTCTCAATATCTGTCACCGCACGGACCCGGATCTTTCCTCTTCCTGTCCTGTAGGCCTCTTCAATGCCTCTGGTTCCAAGTATCGTAGCTCCTGTGGGGAAATCCGGTCCCTTTACGATAGAGAGGATTTCCTCAATAGTGGTTTCTCTGTTTTCTTCAATCTGATTGTCAATGATCTTTACCACCGCGTTAATGATCTCCCTCAGGTTATGAGGAGGAATATTGGTGGCCATACCTACGGCGATCCCTGAAGTACCGTTTGCCAGAAGATTTGGATATCTGGAAGGCAGCACCGTAGGCTCTTTTTCTGTACCGTCAAAGTTTGGCACGAAATCAATAGTATTTTTATTGATATCCGCCAGCATTTCCATGGAAATCTTGCTTAAGCGGGCTTCTGTATAACGCATGGCGGCTGCTCCGTCGCCATCCACAGAACCGAAGTTTCCGTGGCCGTCAACCAGAGGATATCTGGTTGACCAGTCCTGAGCCATATTGACCAGAGCGCCGTATATGGAGCTGTCTCCATGGGGATGATATTTACCCATTGTATCACCTACGATACGGGCGCATTTTCTGTGAGGCTTATCAGGACCGTTATTTAATTCTATCATGGAATACAGGATTCTTCTCTGTACCGGCTTCAGGCCGTCTCTTACATCAGGAAGCGCCCTGGAGGCGATCACGCTCATGGCGTATTCAATATAGGATTCCTCCATTTTTTTCTGCAGGTCAACTTCCTGGACTTTGTCAAAAATATTATCTTCCATCTGGTTTCTCCTTTTGCCCCTGGTATCCTTTTATTTAAATATCCAGATTTTTTACATATTTTGCGTTCTCTTCAATAAATTCCCTTCTTGGCTCTACCTTATCTCCCATCAAAGTAGTAAAGGTCAGGTCCAGTTCAGAAGTAGAATCTTCATCCATGACTACTCTCATAAGGATTCTTTTTTCCGGGTCCATGGTAGTTTCCCACAGCTGATCCGCGTCCATCTCGCCCAGACCTTTGTAGCGCTGGATACTGCAGCCTTCCAGGCCGATCTCTTTGAGGATATCCGCCTGTTCCTGTTCTGTATACGCATAATAAATCTTTCTGTTTTTTTCCAGTTTAAACAAAGGAGGTTTCGCCAGATATACATATCCCTGTTTGATCAGCTCCGGCATAAACCTGTAGAGAAAAGTAAGTAAAAGAGTGGCAATATGGGCTCCGTCCACATCCGCATCAGTCATAATGATGATCTTATGATAACGGAGCTTAGTAATATCAAAATCTTCATGGATTCCTGTGCCGAAAGCCGTGATCATGGCTTTGATCTCGGCATTGGCATAGATTTTATCCAGTCTTGCCTTTTCAACATTCAGGATCTTTCCTCTAAGAGGAAGGATCGCCTGAGTGGCCCTGCTTCTGGCGGTCTTGGCGGATCCCCCGGCAGAGTCTCCCTCAACAATGTAAATTTCACATTTACTTGGATCTTTATCTACACAGTCTGCCAGCTTTCCAGGCAGAGACATACCGTCCAGAGCTGATTTTCTTCTGGTCAGCTCTCTGGCCTTCCTGGCCGCGTCCCTGGCCCGCTGAGACAGAATGGATTTTTCTACGATGATCTTTGCCACTGAAGGATTCTGTTCCAGATAGATTTCAAGCTGGCTGCTGACCACGCTGTCCACTGCCCCTCTTGCCTCACTGTTTCCCAGCTTCTGCTTTGTCTGCCCTTCAAACTGAGGATCCTCGATCTTAACGCTGATAATGGCGGTAAGACCTTCTCTGATATCCTCCCCCGACAGATTTGCGTCACTGTCCTTTAAAAGTTTATTTTTTCTGGCATATTCGTTAAAGGTTTTTGTAAGGGCGTTTCTGAATCCCATAATATGGGTTCCTCCCTCAGGGGTGGTGATATTATTTACAAATCCATAAGTATTTTCTGTATAGGCGTCGTTGTGCTGCATGGCTACTTCCACCATAACGCCGTCTTTCATTCCTTCAAAATAAAGGATATCCTCATACAGAGGCGTAGTGCTCTTATTCAGATACTGAACGAATTCCCGGATGCCGCCTTCATAATGAAACACCACTTCTTTAGGCTCTTCTTCCCTCTTATCCCGGGCAATGATCTTCAGCCCCTTTGTAAGAAAGGCGATCTCCCGGAAACGATGTTTTAAAGTATTAAAATCAAAAACCGTCTCTTCAAAGATTTCCGGATCCGGATGAAAAGAAACAGTCGTTCCTGTCCGGTCTGGTTCGCAGTCTCCCACTATTTTCAGACTGTACACGGCTTTTCCTCTCTCATATCTCTGCTGATAGATCTTCCCTTCATGGTAGATCTTCACTTCCAGCCAGGTAGAAAGGGCATTTACCACAGATGCGCCTACACCGTGAAGTCCTCCGGATACCTTGTAGCCGCCGCCGCCGAATTTTCCCCCTGCATGAAGGATAGTAAATACTACTTCGACAGCAGGTATCCCGGCTTTATGATTGATCCCTACAGGGATTCCTCTTCCGTTATCAATAACTGTGATGGAATTGTCTTCATTAATCGATACATCGATGGTATCACAGCAGCCTGCCAAAGCTTCATCCACCGCATTGTCTACGATCTCGTATACTAAATGATGAAGACCTCTGGCCGAAGTACTGCCAATATACATACCCGGTCTTTTTCTTACTGCTTCCAGGCCTTCCAGAATCTGGATCTGGTCGGCTCCGTACTCTGTATTCATTTCTGCACTCATGTAATTCCTCCTGTTAACCGGACTGTGCCGGGAATTTATTCTGTCACCGTTATGAAAACCGCTAAGAAGGACAGTACACTCTCCCGTCAACCACCTTAAATATTTTATTGATATGAAATCTTTTATCGATAAAATCATCCAGTCCGGTGCATGTGATCATTGTCTGAACCTGACGGATACTGTTCAAAAGATAATTCTGCCGGCTGGAATCCAGCTCCGAAAGCACATCGTCCAAAAGAAGCACCGGCATATCCTTGATCCTTTTTTTTACCATATATATTTCTGAAAGTTTCAGAGACAGGGCGGCTGTCCGCTGCTGTCCCTGAGAACCGTATTTTCTGATATCCATTCCGTTTATTTTTACACAGAGGTCGTCTCTGTGGGGACCTGCAGAAGTAAGTTTAAAACGGCAGTCTTTTTCCCTGTTCTGTAAAAGAGCAGAGAGAAAGTTTTCTTCCGAGACACTGGGCTCATAGAGAAGAGAGATTTCTTCCTTCCCTCCTGTTATATTCCTGTGTATCTCTGAAATGATCCCGTTCATTTCCTCCACGAATCTTTTTCTGCCCTGAATGATAGAGGTCCCATAGCGGGCAAGCTGCTCGTCCCATACATCCAGAGTATTGACAAGAGAAGGCTGGAAAGACAGGTCCTTCAAAAGCTTATTTCTCTGATTCAAAACATGGTTATAGCTGGAAAGGTCCGAAAGATACAGCTTATTAAGTTGACATAATTCCAGATCCATAAACCTTCGTCTCTCTCCCGGACCGTTTTTAATAATATTCAGATCCTCCGGCGAAAAAAAGACCAGATTCAGAATACCGAATAATTCTCCGGCTTTTCGTATGGGAATACCGTCTATGGCGATCCCTTTTGTCTTATTTTTCTTTAAATGCATGTCGATTCTGCGGGAAATCCCCTCTTTTTTTACAAACATCCGTATATGAGCTTCCTCAGCATCAAACTGGATCATCTCCCTGTCTTTGCTGCCTCTGTGGGATTTTGTAGTGCCGCAGAGATAGACCGCTTCCAGAATATTGGTTTTTCCCTGAGCATTGTCGCCGTAAAAAATATTCGTTCCTTTGTCAAACTGAAGAGAAAGACTGTCATAATTTCTGTAATTTTTCAGTTCTATGGATTCAATATACATAAGTCACCTTTACCGCTGCCTTGTTATTTTTCAATCCGGATCTCCTCTCCTTTATAAGAAATCACATCGCCGTCATATAATTTACGGCCTCTGCGCGTCTCTGTCTCTCCATTGACCCGGACCTCTCCATCCTGGATCACATACTTTGCTTCCACTCCGTCTTCCGCCAGATTGGCGGCTTTGAGCGCCTGTCCCAGTTTTATAAATTCATCTCTTAATTTGATAATTTCCATATTTTTCCCCTTAAATCCCCTCTCTGGCATTTTTTATCAATATATTCCGACTATCTGCTTACTGCATTAAAATTTACCGGCAGTATCAGATAAATATACTGCTGGGCATCATCCCTGATAAAGCAGGGCGCCTTAGGATTCATAAGATATATGCTGATCTCCTCGTCATCGATCACCTTCAGGGCATCGATGAGAAACTTCGGATTAAAACCGATCATAATATCTTTTCCCTCTTTTTCAATATCAATATCTTCTTTCATAGATCCGATCTGAGAATCAATGCTCAGCTCCATCTGTCCATCCTCTATGTTTATGATAATCGGCTTCTTATCTCCTTCCTTTACAAGAAGGGTAGCTCTGTCGATACAGTCCAGAAATTCCTTTTTGTTAATCTTTACTTTTGTCTCATAATCACTGGAAAGCATCTGGTCGATCTTGAAATATTCCCCTTCAATAAGACGGGAAACTACAGTTGTGTCGTCAAATTCAAATAAGATATGGTTCGAGGACAGATAGATATCTACCATATCTTCCAGCTCTCCGGACAAAATCTTGCTGATCTCGCTCAAGGTTTTTCCCGGAACCACTACTTTACGGTTTTCACAGGCCTCCTGAAGAGGAACCCGGCGGATGGAAATCCTGTGTCCATCCAGAGAGATAACCCTCAGTCTGTTGTCTTCAATCTGAAAAAGCTCTCCGGTCATCAGTTTGTTGTTTTCATTTAAAGCGATGGAAAAAATGGTCTGCCGGATGATTTCCTTCAAAGTAAACTGTGAAACCCGTATACAGTCATTTTTTTCTATCAAAGGAAGATATGCAAAGTCCTCTCCGGATTTACCGGGAATATTAAATTTTGCTTTTTCACAGGTAATAGTTGTATTCAGTCTTTCATCGGTTTCTATAGTAACATCGCTGTCTGGAAGTTTACGGATAATCTCAGAAAAGATCTTTGCGTCAAGAGCAATGACTCCCTTTTCCAGTACCATGCCCTGTACCCGGGTTTCAATGCCCAGTTCCATATCATTAGATGTAAATTTGATGTCGTTTGTTGAAGCGTCGATGAGGATGCATTCCAGAATGGGCATGGTTGTCTTAGCCGGAACGGCTTTCATAACGATATTGACACTTTTCTGAAGTTCAGCTTTAGAACAAAATAATTTCATGGTGTGTATAACTTCCTTTCTGTGATGGAGTGCTTTAAAAAAAATAAATTTATTAACTAATCCGCAGTAGCCGCCGTAGGGGCTGTGAATATGTGCATAACTGCCAAAAACCCTGTAAAAACCGGGTTTTGGAGTATGGATAACTTTGTGGGTTAATCCTGAAGTTCCTGTGAAGAGCCAGTTGATAAAGGTGTGGATAAAAAACCCGGCTTTTGGGAAGGATTCAGGTTTCCACATGGAATTCACATTATATGCACTTTAGGTTGTGGATAAATTTACTGCTTGGAAGGATTGATCTTCTTTTTAAGGATATCAATGACTTCCCGGGTTGATTCTGAGGTCTTAAGCTCGGCTTCTATTTTGTTAATGCCGTTCATGATGGTCGTATGATCCCGGCCTCCCAGATATTGACCGATAATCTTTAAAGTCGCTTCAGTCATATGACGGCACAGATACATAACGATCTGTCTTGGAAATACGACTTTGGAGTTTCTTTTGTTTCCTATAATATCCTCAGGGGTCAGATCAAAATGTTCCGCTACAATATCTGTAATCAATTCAGGAGTGATCACCCTTTTTTCATTGGGTGAAATAATATCTTTGAGTACCTTTTCCGCAAGGGCCAGGTTGATCTCGCTTTTTTCAAGATTTGCATAAGCCATGATCTTATTCAGAGAACCTTCCAGCTCACGGATATTGGATTTTACATTCCGGGCGATATATTCAATAACTTCATTGTCGATCTTATAGCCGTCCAGCTCTTCTTTTTTACGAAGGATCGCCATTCGGGTTTCGTAGTCAGGGGAAGAGATATCAACGATCAGTCCCCATTCAAAACGGGAACGGAGACGGTCTTCCAGGATTTCCATATCTTTCGGCGGTTTATCCGAAGATATGACAATCTGCTTTTTGGCTCCGTGAAGGGCATTAAATGTGTGGAAAAATTCTTCCTGAGTAGACTCCTTTCCAATGATAAACTGGATATCATCGATCAAAAGCACATCTATATTTCTGTATTTTTCCCGGAACTTGGAAGTTGTAGAATTATTGCCGCTTCGGATCGATTCGATCAGTTCATTGGTAAATTGTTCACTGGTGACATAGAGAACCTTTGCGCTGGGATTTTTCTGCAGAACAAAATGAGCGATAGAGTGCATAAGATGGGTCTTTCCCAGTCCCACCCCTCCATATATAAAAAGCGGATTATAAGCTTCCCCCGGGGACTCCGCCACGGCCAGGGAAGCTGCGTGAGCCATTTTGTTATTGCTTCCTACAACAAAGGTATCAAAAGTATAGCGGGGATTCAGCCCTGCTTTTGCAATGTTTTCGTTCAGAGTGGAAGTATCCGAGGGAACCGGCTCCTGAATCTCCTCTTTAATTTCCTCCGGAAGGACCAGGGAAACTTCATAATCTTCTCCTGTAGTCTCTACGATCGCTACCTGAAGAGGGAGAAGATACTTCTTATTTATATAATTCAGCGCCATGCTGCCATTGGTAACAACAATAGTTACAACATTTCCCTCCACTTTATACACCTTCAGAGGCTCCAGCCATGCAGAAAAAGAAACGGGCGACACATCGTGCTCCGTTCTTACCATATTAAGAATTTCCGGCCATTTTTCTTGTATAATGTGCATTTTCCAAATCTCCTAACAAGTATTTTATGCCTCTTTTCAAACACAAAAATATATGATTGACTGATCAGCTCACTCAACCACTGGCAAAAAAAAGTATTATTATCTATATATTATAATAAAAACCCATTTTTATCAATGAAAAAATCAAGAATCCCGGTTATTAAAGATGAAAAATACTATGTGGAAAAGTGGATATCTTAGAAAGACTGTATATATATAGGAAGGAACAGAAAAAGCAAGGGGGCGGGAAAAGAAGTGGATGTGTATAAGTGAATTTGTGGAAAAAGCTATGTGGATAATGGTGATAAATAAAATCTGTAAACCTGATGAAAAAGAAAATGTGAGAAATGTGTATAATGTAGAAAACAGAATCCACATGTCAAAACCCGTTGAAAAATAAGGGTTTTTGATTAAATTGTTAGAAAAAAAGTGGATATATCAAAAGACTTATCCACATTTTATCCACATTTTGTGGATAAAATTACGTAAACCTGAAAATGTGAAGAAGTATGTGTACAAGAATTGGGGATAATCCATATGTGAGGCGAGTTACCCACATTATTATGTGGATAAATGTGGATAAGTTTTTGAATAACTTTAGTAAGAAATACTTGACGAAATAAGGGATTGTGAATATAATTGAAATGATGTTTTCTAACATGCATAACTATGAGAGACGTCCAAAATATTGGAAGGATGTCTCCATTAATATAAGGGAGGTGCCTTGATTATGAAAATGACATTTCAGCCTAAGAAGAGACAGAGATCCAAAGTGCATGGATTCAGAGCTAGAATGAGCAGTAAAGGCGGTAGAAAAGTGTTAGCTGCCAGAAGAGCAAAAGGAAGAAAAAGATTATCAGCTTAAGACCGCAGCCATGTGGTCTTTTCTTCTCTTTGCATACCCTCTGCAGATAAGGGTAAGATTAGATTATGAAGTATTCGGAATCATTGAAAAAAAACAGAGATTTTCAACTGGTTTACAGGAATGGAACATCTTTTGCAAATCGGTATTTAGTTATGTATGTGCGGAAAAACCAGTTGAATATCAATAGAATTGGAATATCCGTTAGTAAGAAAGTCGGAAATAGTGTTGTGAGGCATCACCTGACCCGTTTGATCAGAGAAAGTTACCGTCTCAATGAAGAAAAATTTTCCTGCGGATATGATTTGGTAGTGATTGTGAGAATGAATGGAAAGAATCAGGGATTCCATTCAATAGAGAGCGCCCTCCTACATTTGGGAAAGCTCCACAAGATTTTGAGAAGTGAAGAGAATGAAAAGAATATTGATCAAAATGATTAAAATCTATCAGAAATATTTGTCCCCGCTGAAAAGGACATGCTGTCCCTATATCCCTACCTGCTCTCAGTATGGGCTGGAAGCCATAGAAAAATACGGAGCTTTAAAGGGAAGCCTTCTGGCTGCATGGAGGATACTCAGATGCAATCCTTTTTCAAAAGGCGGGTATGACCCGGTGCCGTAGCATAAGGGGTGACAAGGTGATAAGGAGGATACTGTTTTGGGTATGTTACTGACAAAAAGTACGATGCCGATCGTAAACTGGGTAGCAGAAGTCCTTGGCTGGCTGATGAACGGCATATACAGCATCGGAGTTCATAACTTAGGTTTATGTATTATTATATTTACGGTTATTATTTATGCATTTTTGACTCCTCTGCAGATCAAACAGCAGAAGTTTTCAAAAATGAACAATGTTATGCAGCCGGAGCTGCAGAAAATCCAGAAAAAGTATAAAAACAAGAAAGATCAGGCCTCACAGATGAAAATGCAGGAAGAAACCATGGCTGTATATGAAAAATACGGCGTTTCTCCTACAGGAAGCTGCCTTCAGCTGTTGATCCAGATGCCGATCTTCTTTGCTTTGTATCAGGTAATCATTAAGATTCCGGGATATATCGGGGGAATCAAAGATGTCTTCAGCGATGCTGTGACTCAGATCACAAGCGTCAGCGGATATTCTGATATTATCACAAAGTTTATCTCTGACAATTCGATCAGAAGCTACAGCTGGGTGAACGGACAGGAAGGAACCCCTAATCAGGTAATTGACTTTTTATACAGTTTGTCTCCCTCTCAGTGGGATAAGCTGGCAGATATTGATAAATTCCAGGGATTTTCAGATGTGCTGGACAAAACAGCGCAGACGCTTCAGCCAATGCAGAATTTTCTCGGGCTGAATATTGCAGACAATCCTTGGGCATTGATCCAGGCAGGCTGGTCTTCTCATCAGTATCTGATGATCGTTGCAGCTGTGCTGGTTCCGGTTCTTGCATGGGCTACTCAGATGATCAATATGAAGCTGATGCCTACAGCTTCTTCCAATAACAGCGGCAATGGAAATCAGTCTCAGATGGAAGCGACCATGAAGAGCATGAATATTTTTATGCCTCTTTTTACCGCCTTTATCTGTTTCACATTCCCCTTTGGTATCGGTATTTACTGGATCATCGGTTCTCTTGTCCGTACAGTCCAGCAGCTGATCATCAACAGACATCTGAATCATATGGACATGGATGCCTTTATTCAGAAGAATAGAGAAAAAAGAGAAAAGAAAATGGCGAAAAAGGGAATCACTTCCCAGAATATCAGTCAGCAGGCAAGAATGAATGTCCGTAACATTGAGGAGCCGAAGAGAAAGACGATGGCTGAAAAAAGCGAGTCTGTAAAAGATGTTTCCGGTTATCAGTATACCGTTCCTAAGACAAAACCAGGAAGTCTGGCTTCAAAAGCAAATATGGTAGCGAAATTTGACGAGGAAAACAAGAAGAAAAAGAAATAGAAGGTAAGGGGGAAAAGAGATGGAATTCAGAGAATTCTCTGCAAAAACAGTAGATGAAGCCATTACAAAGGCCAGTATTGAGTTTGAGACCTCCAGCGGAAATCTGGAAATCCAGGTGATTTCCCAGGGAAAGGCAGGATTTTTGGGATTTGGATCAAAACCTGCCATTATCAGAGCCGGCAAAAAAGAAGCGGAAGAGATCCTTCCCGAAGAAGTGAAAGAACCGGCAAAGAAATCTGTTCCGGCCAGAAAAGAAGAGAAAAAGCCGGGAGTTCCCCATGCTGTTAAGGAAGAGAAAAAAGAACAGAGAAAAGAAGGAAAGAAAGAAAATTCCATAAAGGCTCAGGAAGCGTCGGCGGCAAAAGAAGAAAAACCCCGTGAAGAACGGAAAGTTCTCTTAAGAACCGAAGAAGAAATAGCTGAGATCAAAGAAGAAGCAGTGAAGTTCTTATCAGGAGTTTTTAAGGCTATGGGGCTTCAGGTAGAGATCAAGATTGAATACAAGAATGAAGAAGGAAATCTGGATATCGATTTTGAGGGAGAAGATATGGGAATCCTCATTGGAAAAAGAGGACAGACCTTGGATTCTCTTCAGTATCTTACCAGTCTTGTAGTTAATAAAGGCAGACAGGGTTATATCCGTGTAAAGCTTGATACAGAGGATTACAGGAACAGAAGAAAGGAAACTCTGGAAAATCTTGCAAGAAGCATTGCTTATAAGGTAAGAAAGACCAGAAAGCCTGTATCCTTAGAGCCCATGAATCCTTACGAAAGAAGGATCATTCATTCCGCTCTTCAGGGAAATCGCTATGTGGAGACATACAGCGAAGGAAATGAGCCTTATCGTCATGTAGTGGTAAAATTGAAAAACAGATAAAATCAGATTATTCTAGGTGAAAGCGTGAATAACGGAAGTTGCTCTGCGCTTTCACCTTTTTTTGTAGAGATTTGCCTATAAGGCTTAAGCATAGAAGAAAGGAGAAAAAAGATGACAGATACTATTGCAGCTATTGCCACGGCTCTGTCTCCTTCAGGTATCGGAATTGTCAGGATCAGCGGGCCGGAGAGCAGAGAAATCGCAGGAAAAGTTTACCGTTCAAAAGGAGGGAAAAAGAAGCTTCAGGATGTTCCTTCTCACAGTATTCATTATGGATTTATCTGTGACGGGGACGAAGTGATAGATGAAGTTCTGGTGATGGTCATGGACGGTCCAAGGAGCTATACAGGAGAGGACACCGTAGAGATCGACTGTCACGGCGGCGTACTGGCAATGAGAAAAATTCTGGATACTGTGATAAAGAACGGAGCCAGGCCCGCCGATCCGGGAGAATTTACAAAAAGGGCTTTTCTTAACGGAAGGATCGATCTTTCCCAGGCAGAGGCTGTTATTGATGTGATCAATGCAAAAAACGAGTATGCCTTAAAAAGTTCTGTAAGCCAGCTGCGGGGAAATATCCAGAAGGCTATAAAAGAGATCCGGGAGGATCTGATCTATCAGATCGCCTACATTGAGTCTGCTCTGGATGATCCGGAGCATATTAGTATTGACGGATACGGAGAAAACCTGTATAAAGAAGTTAAGAAACAGGAAGAAAGGATAGACAGGCTCCTTCTCAGTGTGAAAGACGGAAAACTGGTAAAAGAAGGAATCAAGACTGTGATCGTGGGAAAACCCAATGCGGGGAAATCCTCTCTTCTGAATACACTTCTGGGAGAGGAAAGGGCCATTGTCACAGACATTGCAGGGACCACAAGAGATATTCTGGAAGAAACCATCCTTCTCCACGGGATCTCTCTCCGTATTATTGACACTGCAGGGATCAGGGAAACCCAGGATGTGGTGGAAAAGATCGGAGTGGAAAAAGCCATTGATTCTGCAAAGGATGCGGACCTAGTGCTTTTTGTAGTGGATTCTTCTGTTCCTCTGGATGAAAATGACAGAGAGATCATGGAGCTGCTGAAGGATAAGAAGACCATTGTCCTCTTAAACAAGGCGGATCTGGAACAGGCAGTGGATGAAGACGACCTGAAGAACACTGCAGGTCATCCGGTGATTTCTGTATCTGCCAAGGAAGAGCAGGGGATCGATCTTTTGGAAGATAAGATCAAGGAGCTGTTTTTCCAGGGAGGGCTGGAATTTAATGATGAGATCTATATCACCAACGCCCGGCACAAGGCGGCTTTGGAAGAAGCCAGAAAAAGCCTGGAGATGGTGGAGAACAGCATTGAAATGCAGATGCCGGAAGATTTCTTTTCCATAGATCTGATGAACGCCTATGAAGCTCTGGGCAGGATCATCGGAGAATCTGTAGGAGAAGACCTGGTAAATGAAATTTTTTCTAAGTTTTGCACCGGAAAGTAGAAAAACAGTAAAGTTATCCACAAAAAAGCAGTGAAAATGTGGATAACTCTGATGATAAATTAAAAAGAATGTTGAAAGAAAGGGTCAGAGAAGATGAAAGGGCTGGAAGAAAATTATGATATAGCGGTGGTGGGAGCAGGACATGCAGGCTGTGAGGCCGCTCTTGCCTGCGCCAGACTGGGGCTTGAGACGATTATGTTTACAGTGAGTGTGGACAGTATCGCCCTTATGCCCTGTAATCCCAATATAGGGGGAAGCTCGAAAGGACATCTGGTAAGAGAGGTAGATGCCCTTGGAGGAGAGATGGGAAAAAATATAGACAAGACATTCATACAGTCAAAAATGCTGAATGTTTCCAAGGGACCGGCGGTCCATTCTCTCCGGGCCCAGGCAGATAAACATGCTTACACGGAAGAGATGCGGAAAACTCTGGAAAATACAGATCATCTAACAATCCGCCAGGCGGAAGTTACAGAGCTGATAGCCGAAGAAGGCGTGATAAAAGGTCTTAAGACTTATTCAGGTGCAGTCTATTATACAAAGGCGGTGGTACTGTGTACAGGAACCTATCTGAAAGCCAGATGTATTTATGGTGATGTGAGTAATTATACAGGACCTAACGGCCTTCAGGCGGCAAATTATCTCACGGATTCCCTGAAAAATCTGGGGATTGAAATGTATCGGTTTAAAACAGGGACCCCTGCCCGTATTGATAAAAGAAGCATTGATTTTTCTAAAATGGAAGAGCAGTTTGGAGATGAGAGAGTGGTTCCTTTTTCTTTCTCTACCGATCCTGAAGATGTGCAGATCGACCAGGTCTCCTGCTGGCTTACCTATACCAATGAAAAAACTCATGAGATCATCCGGGAAAATTTAGACCGTTCTCCTCTTTTTTCTGGTATGATAGAAGGAACAGGACCCAGATACTGTCCTTCCATAGAGGATAAGGTGGTAAAATTTGCAGATAAGAACCGGCATCAGGTGTTTATTGAACCGGAAGGCCTGTATACCAATGAAATGTACATCGGAGGCATGTCCAGTTCCCTGCCGGAAGATGTCCAGTACGAAATGTACCGGTCTGTGGCCGGACTGGAAAACGCCAGGATCGTGAGAAACGCCTACGCCATAGAGTATGACTGCATTAATGCGAACCAGCTTTACCCTACCCTGGAATTTAAGAAGATCAAAGGTCTGTTTTCCGGAGGGCAGTTTAATGGAAGCTCGGGATACGAAGAGGCGGCTGCCCAGGGACTGGTGGCAGGGATTAACGCGGCCATGGAGGTACTGGGAAAAGAAATGCTGATCCTGGACAGGTCGGAATCTTATATCGGGGTGCTCATTGACGACCTGGTGACCAAGGAAAACCATGAGCCTTACCGGATGATGACCAGCAGGGCAGAATACCGGCTTCTCCTCCGCCAGGATAACGCAGATCTGCGGCTGAGGGAAAAGGGATATAAGGTAGGACTGGTGAGCAAAGAACAGTATGAATATGTTCTCTGGAAAAAAGAAAAGATCGCAGAAGAGAAGGAAAGAATGGAGCATGTTCATGTAGGGGCTTCTCCGGAGGTGCAGGAACTGTTAAAAGCTCATAACAGCACCCTGCTGAAAAACGGTATTTCCCTGGCAGATCTGATCCGGAGGCCGGAGCTTTCTTATGATATTGTGGCTCCTCTGGATAAAAACCGTCCGCAGCTGCCTCAGGATGTAAAAGATCAGGTAAACATTAACATTAAGTATGAAGGCTACATTAAAAGACAGGAAAAGCAGGTGGAGGGATTTAAGAAACTGGAAAAGAAAAGACTGCCTAAGGATCTGGACTACAGCCGGATCAGCGGACTGCGCATAGAGGCAAGACAGAAGCTGGAACAGTTCAGGCCCGTTTCAATCGGTCAGGCATCCAGGATCGCTGGAGTCTCCCCTGCAGACATCTCTGTGCTCCTGGTATATATGGAGAGCTACAGAAGGCAGGGAGGAAGAGGAGAAAATTGATGAGTTACGATATGACAATCTTACGGGAAGGGGCGGCCCGGTACGGGATTACTCTTACAGAAAAACAGGAAGAGCAGTTTATCCGGTATTATGAACTTCTGATCCAGTGGAATAAGGTTATGAACCTTACAGGGATCACAGAATTTGATCAGGTGCTGCTAAAGCATTTTACAGACAGTTTGTCTGTGGCAGGAAGCATAGACCTGACCGGAGTCAGGACCTGTGTGGATGTAGGGACAGGAGCCGGTTTTCCCGGAATCCCTCTGAAGATCGCTTTTCCCCACTTAAAGGTTACTCTTCTGGATTCCTTAAACAAAAGACTGAACTTCTTAAATGAAGTGATCCTCCAGCTGGGTCTCCGGGACATAGAGACTGTACATTTAAGAGCAGAAGAGGGAGGAAGAAAGCCCCAGCTCAGGGAAAAATATGATCTCAGCGTGTCCAGGGCTGTTTCCAGGATGGCTGTTCTCTCTGAATACTGTATGCCTTATGTGAAAAAAGGCGGATATTTTATCTCCTATAAAGGGGGACAGGCGGAAGAGGAAATTGAAGAAGGAAAAAAAGCTATTTCTATTCTCGGGGGAAAACTGGAGAGGACAGAAAAATTCTGTCTCCCTGATACAGACATGGAGAGGACTCTTGTGATCATAAAAAAAGTAAAGGAAACGCCGAAAAAATATCCCAGAAAGCCGGGAACTCCGGCGAAAGAGCCTCTGGGAGTGACAGGGGAAAACAAAAAGTAATTTTTTTATAAAGGAGGGTATTGTATGGCAAAATACAAATGTAATGTATGCGGGTATGTTTTTGATGAGGAGGAACAGGGAATCCCCTTCTCACAGCTTAAGGAATGTCCGGTCTGTCATCAGCCGGCCTCTGCCTTTTCTCTTTATGAGGAGATCCGTCCGGTAAAGAGAGAAGAAAAGAAAGAAGAAAGTCTGGAATATCCCAGAGAATTTTCCCGAGAGGATGAAAGCTGCCGCTATATGAAAGAAATCCATGAGATGGCAGTGACGGGAAAAACCATCCATGCCGCTATGGGGACCAGGCTGCCTATGCCCTCCTGGGACGAGATCCTGATCTTAGGGGCGCAGCTGGATCCTATGCCTCTGCCGGAAGACGCCCAGGTAAATACCAGAACTGTGATCGGTAAACACGCCGAAAAGCCTCTGGTCCTGGAAAATCCTGTGTATATCTCTCATATGTCTTTCGGAGCTCTTTCAAAAGAAGCAAAAGTGGCTCTGGCCAGAGGATCTGCCCTGGGAAAAAGCGCTATGTGTTCAGGAGAAGGCGGAATCCTTCCGGAAGAAATGGAGGCTGCGGATAAATATATTTTCGAATATGTAGGAAATCTTTACAGCGTAACTCCGGAAAATCTTCAGAATTCGGACGCCATTGAAATAAAGATCGGACAGGGCACCAAGCCTGGGATGGGAGGACATCTGCCGGGAGAGAAAGTGACAGAAGAGATCGCAAAAGTCAGGAATAAGCCTGTAGGACAGGAGATCACCGCTCCTTCCAGATTTCCGGGGATAAATAGCAGGGAAGATCTCAAAAGCCTGATCTCCCAGCTGAAAATGGCCTCGGGAGGGCGTCCTGTAGGCGTTAAGATCGCAGCAGGCAGGATAGAAAAAGACCTGGCTTTCTGCGTATATGCAGAACCGGATTTTATTACCATAGACGGAAGAGGAGGGGCAACAGGGTCTTCCCCCCTCCTTCTCCGGGATTCTGCCAGCGTACCGACCATTTACGCCCTATACAGGGCCAGAAAATATCTGGACAGCATAGGTTCGGATATCAGCCTGATCATTACGGGAGGCCTGAGAGTTTCCTCTGATTTTGCAAAGGCCATCGCCATGGGCGCAGACGCAGTGGCAGTTGCCTCTGCAGCGCTGATGGCTTTAGGCTGTCAGCAGTACCGGATCTGCGGAACAGGGATGTGCCCTGTAGGTGTAGCCACCCAGGATCCGGAACTGAGAGCCAGATTAAAAGGAGAGGCCGGCGCCAGAAGAGTGGGAAACTTCCTGAATACCTCTCTGGAAGAGCTGAAAATGTTCGCCAGGATCACCGGCCACGAAAACCTTCACGACCTGTCAACAGACGACCTCTGCACCATAAACAGAGAAATCAGCGAACACACCAACATCCCTCACGCTTAACAACCGTAATATAGACTTATAGACTCCTTTAAAATAAAACAGGGAACTGCTTCATCATTTACATAAAAAACAGAAGGGGACTGCTTTATGCGAATTTGTCGAGCACGCTCTGAGACTACAGGCTCAGAGCAGCGCAGACTGAGCAAGAAAGCAGTCCCCTTCTGTTTCTATAGAAAAGCCCTTAGGCAGTTCCCGTCCCCTTTTTGACTAAGTCTTTTTTGGTTTCACAGAAAAATCACATTCTAATCTAATTTTTATCACATTTTTCCCATAAAATAAAACAGTTAAAAAAGCTGAATAAGGAGGGAGTACTTTGATTGAAGTAAGGAATCTCGTAAAAAAGTACGGGGATCATGTGGCAGTGGACCATCTGAACTTTACAGTGGAAAAAGGAAAGATTTACGGCTTTCTGGGACCAAATGGCGCAGGAAAATCCACTACTATGAATATGATCACCGGCTACATTGCATCAACGGAAGGGGATATTCTCATTGACGGGCATAATATCCTGGAGGAACCGGAAGAAGCAAAGAAGAAAATCGGCTATCTTCCGGAAATACCGCCTTTATACCAGGATATGACGGCGAAAGAGTATCTGGAATTCGCGGCAGAACTGAAAGGTATCCCAAAGGATAAAAGGGAAGGAAACATCAATGGAGTTATGTCAACTACAAAAATCCAGAATGTACAGAACCGTCTGATAAAAAATCTTTCAAAAGGTTATAAACAAAGAGTGGGACTTGCTCAGGCGCTGCTGGGATATCCGGAGATCATCATTCTGGATGAGCCTACTGTGGGACTGGATCCAAAGCAGATCATAGAGATCAGGGATCTGATCAAAAGCCTTGGAAAAAATCATACGGTTATCCTCAGTTCTCATATTCTGTCAGAGGTAAGCGCAGTCTGCGATTATGTTCTGATCATTGATAAGGGAAGGCTTGTGGCCAGCGATTCTCCGGAAAACCTCAGCCGTGTGATGTCCGGAGCCAATTCTCTGGAACTTACTGTCAAAGGGGAGGAAGAGGAGATCCGGAAAGCTTTGGATCTGGTGGATAATATTGAAGATCTGATCTACCATAATTCCATTGTTCCCGGTGCCTGTGATTTTACAGTAAAAATATCAGGGGATGTGGATATGAGAGAAAATATATTTTTTGCTCTTGCGGAAGCCAAATGCCCGATCCTGAAAATGCAGTCTTCTAACATGTCTCTGGAAGAGGTGTTCCTCAAGCTGACAGATGAGAAGAATGAAAAAAAGTATATGTCTGAAGAAGACCTGTTTGAAAGCGAACAAGAAGAAGAGGAGGGAGAAAAGTAATTATGCTGGCAGTATATAAAAAAGAGCTGAGAAGTTACCTTACTTCTATGATCGGATATGTTTTTATCGCATTTATCCTGCTGATCCTGGGAATTTATTTCACTGCTTATAATCTTCAGTATGCCAGTCCTGATTTTGGCTATACATTGAATGCGGTGACCTTTCTGTTCCTCATTATCACTCCTGTCCTGACTATGAGGATTCTTTCTGAAGAAAAGAAAAATAAAACAGATCAGCTTTTACTTACGGCGCCTGTGCCGGTATGGAAGATCGTGATGGGAAAATACCTGAGTATGATCACCATTTACCTGATACCGGTAGTGATCGCAGGGTTTTATCCTTTAATCCTGGGAAAATATGGAACCGTATCTTACGCCACCACCTATACGGCAGTCTTTGGATTTTTCCTTTTAGGCTGTGCACAGATCGCGGTGGGCCTTTTTTTGTCTTCTGTTACAGAAAGCCAGATCATTGCGGCGGTGATCACCTTCGGCGTATTATTCTGCAGTTATGTGATGGATGGAATATCAAGTTTCTTTTCCAGCACTTCCGCAGCATCTTTTATTGCCTTTCTGGTTATTTCCTTTATCATTGCGCTTGTAGTGTATCAGATGACAAAAGATATGATCCTTTCTTTTGTTTTAGGGATTGTTTTGATCGCAGTAAATGTAGTCCTTTATATCGTCAGGTCTTCTTTGTACGAAGGACTGATCCAGAAACTCCTGGATCTTCTGGCTATTGCCAACCAGTATGACAGCTTTGTAGGAGGGATTCTGGATGTTTCGGGAATTATTTATATGCTGTCTGTTATCTGCATTTTTGTATTTCTTACAATTCAGTGCATACAAAAACGGCGTTGGAGCTGACCGGCGGGTATGGGAGATTAGAAAGGAGATGCAGATATGAAAAATTCAAAAGGGAAATTCAGCATAAAGAAATTAAGTCCCAAGAAAAGAATTAATATTAAGAATATTATTAATAATATAAAAGAAAAAAGAACCCAGAACAAAAAAATACTCCGGCATGGTTCATACAGTATCGGGATTACGGCGGTTGTGGTCGCCATTGTGGTAGTCTTAAATCTGGTAGTACAGGAACTGCCTTCCAATATCCGGGAAATCGATCTGAGCAGTGAAAAATTGTACACTATTGGGGATCAGACAAAGGATGTTCTTGACAATCTGGATAAAGATGTAGAATTATATCTGATCGCTCAGGAAGGGACAGAAAACAGTGATATCCAAAGACTGCTGGAAAGGTACGAAGACCGCAGTTCCCATATTAAGGTAGAGCAGAAAGATCCTGCAGTTTATCCTACCTTTACTCAGCAGTATACTTCAGATTCAGTAAATAACAACAGTGTGATCGTAGTATGCGGCGATAAGAGCAGAGTGGTAAATTACAGCGATATGTATGAAACCAGCATCAATTATCAGACCTACACTCAGGAAACTACGGCTTTCGATGGAGAAGGACAGATTACCAGCGCCATTAATTATGTAATCTCGGAAGATATGCCGATTTTGTACACTTTGGAAGGCCATGATGAAGTATCTATGGGTACCGCAATGACGGAAACTATCCAGAAGGCAAACATAGAAATCCAGTCCTTAAATCTTCTGACTCAGGAATCTGTGCCGGATGACGCTGCCTGCCTTCTTATCTTTTCCCCTTCAAAAGATCTTTCAGAGGATGAAGCAAATAAGGTGATCGATTATCTGGAAAAAGGAGGAAAAGCTCTTATCCTTTCCGATTATACAGAAGAAGATATGCCTAATTTCCAGTCTGTTCTGGAAAATTACGGGGTTCAGACAGTAGATGGCATTGTGATGGAGGGGGATACAAATCATTATATTTCCCAGAATCCATATTATCTCCTTCCTAATATAGAGAGCGGAGATGTTACTTCTGGTTTGTCTTCAGGCAGCAGGTATGTGCTCATGGCTCTGGCTCAGGGAATTCAGAAAATGGACAATATCAGAGATTCTCTGAACATTGAAAGTATCCTTACAACATCAGACAGCGCATATTCCAAGACAGATTTGGAAAATATGCAGACTATGGAAAAGGAAAGCGGAGATATTGACGGACCTTTTGATCTGGGAGTTTCTATCACAGAAGATCTGGGAGGCGATACAGAGACCAAGATCGTATATTTTGCTACCAGTACAATATTTGACGATACCATTGACAGCTATGTATCAGGTGCAAATTATGAACTGCTGTTTTCTGCTTTATCATGGCTGTGCCAGACAGATGAAGACAGTAATACCAGCGCCATTTCTATTCCAAGTAAAAGCCTGGATACCTCAAGCCTTACGATTTCAGCTGCTGATGTAAGTTTCTGGAGCATATTTGTAACTGCGGTTATTCCGGTCTGCATCTTACTGGCAGGATTCGGAATCTGGATGAAGAGGAGAAAACAGTAATATGAAGAAAAATAAGAAAGGTCTGATCACAGCGGTGATCCTGCTGATCCTCCTGCTTATTGTATATATTGTGATCAGAAATCTCCACCTGGACGAAGAGGAGGAAGAAGACAGCACAGAAACCGTCTATGAGATTGATGCGGCGGATATCAGTAAACTGCAGATAGTCTCAGGGGACAAAACCTTTGATTTTACCCATGCAGATGATACCTGGACCTATGATGAAGACAGTAAGTTTCCTTTAAATGAATCTGCGGTTTTAGATAAGGTTTCTTCCGTAACTTCAGTTACTTCTTCCAGAACCATCGAAGATCCGGAAAATCTGGAAGATTATGGACTGGAAGATCCAGAGGTCAGCATTACAGTGACAGATACAGATGGAGAGACAGCCAGCCTGGAACTGGGGGCGACAAATGATACCGTATCTGCCTGCTATATGATGCTGAATGGAGACGACAGCAAGGTTTATCTGGTGGATTCCAGTTTAAAAACAAATATGGAGTTTGACTTAAGCGATATTGCAGAAAAAGAAGAGATACCAAGCATTACAGGAACTTCCATAACCAGCGTTTCGATTGAAAGCGGAAGCGGAACAGCCAGACTGTATCAAGACAGCAGTTCAGAGACAGGATGGACTTTCGCAGATACTGATGGAAGCAGTGTTCCGGCAGACAGTTCTCAGGCGTCTACTTATACAAGCAATTTTTCAGCTCTTACCTGGACTGATTATGTGACCTATGACTTAAATACTTTAGGTGATTATGGTCTGGATCATCCTACTGTGATTACAGTGGATTATCAGGTAGAAGAAAAGGCAGACGATGAAGACTCTCAGAACACAGCAGATGAAGGTACGGCGGAAGATAGCGAAGAAGACACAGTAACAGTAGATAAACAAATGATCCTCCTTCTTGGAAAGCAGACAGATGACGGAACTTATTACTACGGGAAACTCCAGGACGATTCTTGTATATATACAATCGCCGCATCCTCGGTAGAAGGAATTTTAGATGTTCAGAAAAATAATTTCCTCAGTACAAAAGTTGCGGATTATTCCTTTGCGGATTTGGATAAGGTAACCTTTACAAGAAATGGGGAAACCTATGTAGCTTCAAAGGAAACTGTAGAAGTAGAGAGCGATGATGAAGATGAAGACACCAAAGAAGAAACCAGGTATATGATAAATGATAAAGAAATTGAAACAACGGATTTCAATAGGTTCTATAATCTGATCACAGCTATGACCTGGCAGAGTCAGAATGAAAATGCTCAGCCTTCAGGCGAGGCAGACATTTCCATCAACTTCTATAAGAATGGAGGAACAAATGTGACTGTAGATTATTATTCCTATGATACAAACTTCTATTTAGTTATTGATTCTAAAGGAAATCATATGTTAGTTAACAAAATGGATGTGAGGGAATTCTTAGAAGCATTTGATTCCGCTATGGAAGAATTAAATTCATGATGTTTCACGTGAAACATTGATAGACAGAATAAAAAGAAGGCACTGTCATATTAATTCAGAAATACTTATATATTTTATACGAATTTGTAGAGTGCAGCTTTGAAACCATAGGCTTAAAGCAGTACAGATTAACAATAAAATATATAAATATTTTCGATTTTATTAATATGACAGCGCCTTATTTTTATAAGTATATATTCATTAGATCAAGAAAAGCATCGGGAGCTTCCATATGAGGAAGATGTTTGGTCCTTTCTATTGTACATGTCTCGATTGAAGGATTTATATCAGTATAAGCAGTTTGAATCCGTTGCATTTCAGGCTCTTCTTTACCGGAAATAAGTATGATGCTTTGATTGATTTCTCTTAATCCGTGGTTAATACTGTTGTTTGTATAACAGCCAATTATACTTGATAATAAAAATTTTGAACTGCTGAATCCCTTATGAGCAGCTTCGTGATATGTATCGATCATTTCAGCAGTTACGTCAAAAGGATTATAGAGATATTTCTCTGTGAAAAGCAACTGTATATTGCTTTGGCAAGTAATCATATTGTACACTAAGGTTCCAAAAACCGGGAGTTCCAATAAAACCTTATACAGTTTACTTCTCTTTCCGGGAATTTTATTTAATACAGAAAGCTCCGGGGGATTTACCAGGAACAATTTTTTAAAGAGAGAAGATTCATTATAGCATGCCAAAACCGTAAAAGATCCGGAATAACCGCTGGCAATCACATCTGTCTTTTCTTTGATCACATTCTTGATAAAATCAGAGATCAACTGTACATATAGATAGTTGGTATAGGTGATTCTGGGCTTTTCAGAACGGCCGCAGCCGAGAAGATCAATAGCATATACAGTATGAGACTGAGATAATTTATCAATCACTTCTTTCCATTCGTAAGCAGAACTGTATACTGTTAAATCGTGAATCAGCAGGATTGGAGAACCGCTTCCTGTTTTCTTATAGTATATTTTCCCAAATCTCCAGTTATAATAATTATTTGCAGAAGATTTCAATAGGTTCTTTAGTGTTGCAGAGGCAAAAATCAAGCGATTAATAAAATATATGATTCCTGTGGCAAAAGAGATTAATATGCCAAGAGTAATGATTTTATTTCTGCCTTTTTTCATTGAATATTTGCACCTCCTGGTATTAAATTCCTTAACCCTCGCGGCGGTTATGAGTATATCCGCATGACCAGCTGAAGCGCCGCCCGCGGGAATAATGGTTTTCTTCTATTATAAATCATGGGGGTGAAATATACAAGAAAAAATAAAAGGACGTTCCTGGAAGGAAAATCTTATAATGTTTCACGTGAAACATTACAAGATGAACAAGAAAAATATGAAATGTTTTTAAAAATTCATAAAAACATAAAAAATGTTTCACGTGAAACACTTTCTGTAGAAATACAAATAGAAAGGTGCTATAATTACTCTATAATGGTATGAGGATTGCGGAAACATGATATGGTGAAGCAATCCCTAACATTATGGGCAAAAATACAGCCCTGTACAATAAAAACGGCAATAAGGGGAAATCACAAGTGGGAAGAATTATTGCAATTGCTAATCAAAAAGGTGGTGTGGGAAAATCAACCACTGCTATTAATCTTTCTGCATGTTTAGCAGAAAAAAATCAAAAAGTATTATTGATAGACATTGATCCTCAGGGAAATGCTACCAGTGGAGTAGGGATTGATAAAAATGAGGCGGAAAATACCCTATATGAACTGCTGGTAGGTGAATGTGAACTGAAAGACTGTATTATAGAAAATGTCTATGATAATCTTTCTCTGATACCATCTAATGTTAATCTTTCTGGAGCTGAGATAGAATTGGTAGGGATTGATGGAAGAGAGTTTTTATTAAAAAATCATATTGACACCATCCGGAATGATTATGATTTTATCATTATGGACTGTCCGCCTTCTCTGAATATCCTGACAATTAACGCTATGACAACTGCAGATTCTGTATTAGTCCCGATTCAGTGTGAATACTATGCTTTAGAGGGATTGACTCAGCTGATACACACCATAGAGTTGGTAAAAGAAAGACTGAATCCAAATCTGATCATAGAGGGTGTTGTCTTTACTATGTATGACGCAAGGACAAATCTTTCTCTTCAGGTGGTAGAGAATGTAAAGGCAAATCTGAATCAATCTATTTATAAGACGATCATTCCAAGAAATGTACGACTGGCAGAGGCTCCCAGCTACGGAATGCCCATTAATCTATATGACACCCGATCTGTGGGGGCAGAGAGCTACAGGCTTCTGGCGGATGAAGTTTTACATAGGGAGGATGGAGAATGACAGCAAAAAAAGGAGGTCTAGGCAGAGGGCTTGGCAGAGGTCTGGATGCAATGATAAGTGATACTTCAAAAACCAGATCAACGGAAAAAGTCCAGGAAAAGCCTTCGCATCAGGAATCTGATCCAAAAGATAAGGTTTTTATGGTGAAGCTCAGTCAGGTGGAGCCTAACAGAAAACAGCCCAGGAAACAATTTGATGAAGACGCCCTGCTGGAACTGGCTGAATCCATAAAACAGTTCGGAGTGCTTCAGCCGCTGTTAGTTCAAAAGAAAGATGATTATTATGAGATCATCGCAGGCGAGCGGCGCTGGCGTGCATCGAAGATGGCAGGAGTGAAGGATATTCCTGTGATCGTAAAGAACTTTTCAGAACAGGAAACAGTAGAAATCTCCCTTATTGAGAATATACAGAGAGAAAATCTGAATCCTATAGAGGAAGCGGCGGCGTATAAACGGCTGATGGAAGAATTTCATCTGAAACAGGACACGATAGCAGAGCGTGTAGCAAAAAGCAGGACGGCCGTTACAAATTCTATGAGACTTTTAAAGCTGGATGAAAGAGTACAGCAGATGCTGATCTCTGAAATGCTTACTACAGGCCATGCCAGAGCGCTTCTGTCTATAGAAGATAAGGAACTGCAGTACAATACAGCTGTAAAAGTCTTTGATGAAAAGATCAGTGTCCGGGAAACAGAAAAACTGGTAAAAGAAGTGTTGAAACCCGCCGGAAAAGAGAAGCCCCAGGAAAAAGACAGAGCCCAGGATCTGATCTATGAACAGCTTGAAGAAAAAATCAAGGGTATCATAGGCTCAAAGGTAGCGATACACCGGAAAACTAAAGATAAAGGAAAGATTGAAATTTCGTACTTTTCCCAGGAAGAACTGGAACGTATTGTGGAACTTTTAGAAACTATCAGATAATACAAAGGGGTAGGAAAACAGATGAATAATTTTTTAAACGGACTGCAGCATTACTCGGGTGTCTTGGTTCTGTGCCTTCTGATCCTTGTGATCGCGCTTCTGGTCTGTATGCTGAATATGTACCTGGGATTAAGCAGACTGAACAGAAAATATAAGATCTTTATGAAGGGCAAAGACGCACAGTCCCTGGAAAAACTTTTTAAAAGAAAATTTGATATGATCGAAAAGGTTGTCAGCAATGGACAGATCAGTCTGGAAAATATCCAGAGATTGGAAAGTCTCTACAACAAGTCGCTGCATAAGTACGCGGTAGTAAAATATGATGCTTTTGAAGGTATGGGCGGAAAACTGAGCTTTGTGCTGGCAATGCTGGATAAAGATAATACAGGATTTCTTTTAAACGCTATCCACAGCAGAGATAATTGCTTTTTGTATATTAAAGAGGTGGTAAACGGGGAATCCTATGTAATGTTAACAGAAGAAGAAGTCCAGGCTCTGAAGGAAGCCGCCAACTTCGGAATAGAAGAAAGTGAATTTGATATCTGATTTTATGTAAATCAGAATAAAATATTATGTAAACCATAAGGAGAGAACAATGTTAGACATTAAATTTTTAAGAGAAAATCCAGAAATCGTAAAACAGAATATCCGGAATAAATTCCAGGACAGTAAACTTCCCCTTGTAGACCAGGTCATCGACCTGGATAAGAAGAACAGAGAGATCAAACAGGAAGTAGAAAGCCTGAGAGCAGAAAGAAATAAAATTTCTAAAATGATCGGCGGCCTGATGAAAGAAGGAAAAAAGGAAGAGGCTGAAGAGGCGAAGAAAAAAGTAACTGCCAAAGCCCAGAGAGTAGAGGAACTTTCCGCTCAGGAAAAAGAAGTAGAAGAAGAGATTAAAAAAATCATGATGACCATTCCAAACATCATTGATCCTTCGGTTCCTATTGGAAAAGATGACAGTGAGAATGTAGAAGTTCAGAGATACGGCGAGCCTGCAGTGCCGGATTTTGAGATTCCTTATCATACGGATATTATGGAAAGCTTTGACGGTCTGGATCTGGACAGCGCCAGAAAAGTTGCGGGAAACGGTTTTTATTACCTGATGGGAGATATCGCAAGACTTCATTCCGCAGTGATCTCCTATGCAAGAGATTTTATGATCAACAGAGGATTTACCTACTGTGTGCCTCCTTTTATGATCCGCAGCAATGTGGTCACCGGAGTTATGAGCTTTGCGGAAATGGACGCTATGATGTATAAGATCGAAGGAGAAGACTTATATCTCATCGGAACCAGCGAACATTCTATGATCGGAAAGTTTATTGATACCATTATCCCGGAGGAGGAGCTTCCCAAAACACTTACCAGTTATTCTCCCTGCTTCCGTAAGGAAAAAGGAGCCCATGGAATTGAAGAAAGAGGAGTTTACAGGATCCATCAGTTTGAGAAACAGGAGATGATCGTAGTCTGCAAGCCGGAAGAAAGCCCTATGTGGTTTGATAAATTATGGCAGAATACCGTAGACTTGTTCCGTTCCATGGATATCCCGGTAAGAACTCTGGAATGCTGCTCCGGAGATCTGGCAGATCTGAAAGTAAAATCTGTAGACGTTG
Source organism: Candidatus Blautia stercoripullorum (assembly GCA_019120545.1). Classification (GTDB taxonomy): domain Bacteria; phylum Bacillota; class Clostridia; order Lachnospirales; family Lachnospiraceae; genus Blautia; species Blautia stercoripullorum. The sequence continues at coordinate 32,773 of DWUX01000228.1, forward strand.
AGGCATGGTCTCCAAGACAGAAGAAATACTTTGAGGTAGGAAGCTGCTCCAACTTAGGAGACGCTCAGGCAAGAAGACTTCAGATCCGCGTAAACGGAAAAGATGGAAAATATCTGGCACATACATTAAATAACACTGTAGTGGCTCCTCCCAGAATGCTTATCGCATTTCTGGAGAATAATCTCCAGGAAGACGGCTCTGTAAAGATTCCGGAAGCACTGAGACCTTACATGGGAGGCGCTGAAGTTATTAAGCCCAAGAAATAAATGGAGGTTACCTATTGCACAGTTATTTGAAAGCAATCGGATTTTCAGATATAGCTGAAAAGAGAGAGCTGGATACCATCCTTCAGGATGTGATCCAGAACTATGACGAAAAAACCGTTGTAGAAGACAGGAGCAATCATCTGTTTACAGAACTGTCTAAAATGTACGGCTGTGATTTCGGGATCACGGTCTGCGGAGAATATGACGAGGACGATCAGTTCCAGATGGAATACTATTTTCCCTATTTCCGGGGAACCGGAGTCACTATGCAGGAAGAGGTGGTCATCGAAAAACATGCGGGGAAAGAATCCTATGCAGGGGCCTGCGACGATCTCCGCATAGGGGTGACGATTATTTTTTACCTCCAGAACGCAGGAGAATATCTGACTCAGAGAAACCGGGGACATTACTCCGGAGGCGTCCACAGCCTTACTCTTTCCGGCCTTGCCAGAAAGGGGACCATCCTTCTTCCTGTACTGAAGAAGCAGGAGAACAAAGAAGAGGAAGAAGAAAAAAGCATCAACAGAGGCAGACTCATGGCGGCAGCCAAAAACGGCGACGAAGAGGCCATGGAGAGCCTTACCATAGAGGACATGGATACATATTCTATGATCTCAAAAAGAGTGGAAAACGAGGATGTGTACAGTATAGTAGACAGCTACTTCATGCCTTATGGTATGGAATGCGACCTGTATAATATTATGGGAGAGATCCTGGAATGTTCTAAAGTCCAGAACGTGCTTACAGGAGATACCATATATGAAATGCGGATCTGCTGCAATGATATTGAACTGGATGTCTGTGTAAATGAAAGCGATCTTCTGGGAGAACCTATGAAGGGAAGACGGTTTAAAGGAGTCGTATGGCTTCAGGGGTATGTGGACTTTGAATATTGAGAGTCCGGGAAAAAGAAAACAGAATAAAAAAATAGAGGCCGCCGGGTTTCTTTCAGTGAAAAGACTGGGAGAAATCCGGCGGTTTTACTTTTATTTTACAGGACTTTGCCTCTGGATTTTACATGGCTATGATAGGATTAAACTGGCTTATTCTAAACTTCTATGTCCGCAGACGCGGACTTCATTACGCATAAAAAATATTTCAGACCTGAACTACCCCGGTTTTGGAAAAGCTGATCCGTAATCTATTAATAGGAGGAAACCGTAGTATGAACGAGGAGAGGGATATACTCCGGCAGGTCAGGGCTGCCAGGGAAGATATGGGGGCGGCCGATGCATTTATTCGTACATACATGCCCTTTATTAAAGCAGAAACCGCAAAATTTCTCCGCCGCCCGCCTGTAGAGGGACATGATGATGAACTGAGCATTGCCATGATCGCTTTTCATGAAGCGATACAAAGCTATTCCCAGGTAAGGGGAGCCTTTTTTAAATACGCGGCCATGCTGATAAAAAGCCGGCTGATAGACTATCACCGGAAAGAAAAAAGACACAGTAAGATCATCTCTCTGGAAACGCCTGTAGGAGAAGAGGAAGAAAAATCTCTGGGAGAGACTCTGTCTGACGGGAAGGACCATAGTGAGGAGATGACTCTCCGGGAGGCCACAAGAGAAGAAATCCAGGAGCTGACCAGACAGATGGCGGAATTCGGCGTTTCTCTTACAGATGTGGCAGAAAACTGTCCCAGACAGGAAAGAACGCTGAACGCCTGCAGAAAGGCTTTGTATTATGCAAAGGAACATCCTGAGATTCTGGAAGAACTGCTTCGGACCAAACGGCTGCCGACAGCCAGATTATGTCAGGAAAGCGGTGTACAGAGAAAGACTATGGAACGTCACAGAAAATATATGGTGGCTCTGCTGCTGATCTATACAAATGGATATGAAATAATCAGAGGCCATCTAAAACAGGTTATGAAAGGAGTGACAGAAAAATGAGTTATATTGTTATGGAATGCCACTCCAGCTATGCCATTCTTCTTGATGAGAACGGCTGTTTTTTCAAGGCTGCCAATCTTCATTACGAGGTAGGACAGAAGGTCTATGATCCTGTCCTTATGAAAGAAGAATCTTCCAGAAAATTCCGGCCGGCAAGATGGATCGCCGGAAGCGCGGCCGCTATAGCCGCCTGCTTTCTTCTGGTTTTCGGGGCAGGATATTATCGGAACCATATGGTTTCATATTCCTCTATTTATCTCACCATTAATCCGGAGATCCAGATGGATCTTAACCGGAGAGGAGAGGTATTGGACCTGGAAGGGATCAATGAGGATGGAAAGCTTCTTCTGGAAGGCTATGAAGGAAGAGGCAAGGACAAGACCATGGTCGCAGATGAGCTGATCGACAGAGCCATCGATATGGGATTTTTGTCTGAAGGAGGCCAGATATCTTTTTCCATAGATTCTCCCGATGAAGCCTTGTTCCGGCAATACGGAGAAGAACTGAAAGAAGAGGTGAACCGCCATCTGAAAGACAGGTTTTCGATTACTATAGAGATTATTGACCCTCATACAGGAGAGTCGGAAACAACTTCTGTAGAAAAGCCTGGACAGGAGGAAACCGGGCAGACGGAACAGGCCCAGCCCGAGCCTGAGACAGAAGCCAGCCCGCCGGCTGCTTCCAGTCCTGAACCGGCTGCCCCTCAGACATCCGGAGATTCAGATTATGGTCCCGGCAGCGGCGGGGATACACAGTACAGTCAGCCGGAACCTCAGCCGGTTCAGCCGGCAGCTCCTGTTTATTCAGAGGAGGGAGAATCTGACTATGATGAATATGAGGGGGAGAGCGATTATGAAGATGAAGAAGAGGAAGATGAGGAGGAGGATGAAGAG
>DWUX01000229.1 GCA_019120545.1 Candidatus Blautia stercoripullorum
AAAGGAGAGAAATTCATGAAGATGCTGTCATTGTCAGAAGAACTGAAGAATAATGCATATCCGGGGAGAGGGATCGTCCTTGGCAAAACGCCGGATGGAAAGAAGGCTGTAGCCGCTTATTTCATTATGGGAAGGAGCAGCAACAGCAGAAACCGTGTGTTTGTAGAAGACGGCGAGGGAATCCGCACCCAGGCATTTGATCCTTCTAAAATGGAAGATCCCAGCCTGATCATCTATGCGCCGGTGCGCGTACTGGGAAATAAGACGATTGTGACTAATGGGGATCAGACAGATACCATTTATGAAGGCATGGATAAACAGATGACATTTGAGCAGTCTTTAAGAAGCCGTGAGTTTGAGCCGGACGGACCAAACTACACCCCTAGAATTTCTGGAATCATGCATATTGAGAACGGACATTATAATTATGCCATGTCTATTTTAAAGAGCAACAATGGAGATCCAAAATCCTGCTGCAGGTTCACTTTTGCCTATGAGAATCCTGCTGACGGAGAAGGACGTTTTATCCATACTTACATGCATGACGGCAATCCTCTTCCAAGCTTTGAGGGAGAGCCCAAACCGGTGGAGATTTCCGGTGATATCGACGCCTTTACCAAGGAAGTATGGGAAAGCCTGAATGAAGAGAATAAGGTATCTCTCTTTGTTCGTTTTATTGATATTGAGACAGGAAAATACGAGACAAGGATCGTAAATAAAAATCAGTAACAACATCTCAAATCGGGAAACACAGAAATCCAGAAGGATCTGGAATCAAAGAAAGGAAGTTAGAATTATGAAAGAATTAGCTCTGAAATACGGTTGTAATCCAAACCAGAAACCCTCTAAGATTTATATGGCGGACGGATCTGATCTGCCCATCAAAGTCCTCAGCGGAAAGCCAGGATACATTAATTTCCTGGATGCTTTTAACGGCTGGCAGCTTGTAAGGGATTTAAAGAAAGCTACCGGACTTCCTGCGGCAACTTCTTTTAAGCATGTATCTCCTGCAGGAGCTTCTGTAGGTCTTCCTCTTACAGAGACTCTGGCAAAGATCTACTGGGTAAATGATATGGATTGGCAGAATTTTTCACCTCTTGCCTGCGCTTATGCAAGAGCCAGAGGCGCTGACCGTATGTCTTCTTTCGGAGATTTCATCGCTCTGTCTGATGTGTGCGATAAAGATACGGCTATGCTGATCAAGAGAGAAGTATCTGATGGCGTGATCGCTCCCGGATTTACTCAGGAAGCTCTGGATATCCTTGCTTTAAAGAAAAAAGGCAACTACAATGTGATCCAGATCGATCCGGACTATGTACCGGCACCTCTGGAACATAAGGAAGTTTACGGAGTGACTTTTGAGCAGGGCCGTCAGGAACTGGCTATTGATGATGCGCTGATCTCCAATATTGTGACAGAGAACAAAGAGCTGACAGAAGAAGCAAAGAGAGATATGAAGATTTCTCTGATCATCCTGAAATATACCCAGTCTAACTCTGTCTGCTATGTAAAAGACGGACAGGCCATCGGCGTAGGCGCCGGCCAGCAGTCCCGTGTACACTGCACCCGTCTGGCAGGCCAGAAGGCAGACAACTGGTGGCTGAGACAGTGCCCGAAGGTACTGGAACTTCCATTTAAAGACTCTATCAGCCGCGCAGAGAGAGATAACGCCATTGACGTATATATCGGTGAAGAATATATGGACGTTCTGGCTGACGGAGAATGGGAAAAGACTTTTACCAAGAAACCGGAAGTATTTACCAGAGAAGAAAAGAGGGCATGGCTGGATAAGATGACAGAGGTCACCCTGGGATCAGACGCTTTCTTCCCCTTCTCAGACAATATTGAGAGAGCCCATAAGAGCGGTGTAAAATATGTAGCAGAACCAGGCGGATCTGTACGTGACGACGCTGTGATCGAAACCTGCAATAAGTACAATATGGTGATGGCTTTCACAGGTATCCGTTTATTCCATCACTAAAAAGACGTTATATTGAACAGACAGGAAGCTGCCGGAAACGGCATGCTTCCTGTTTTAAACTGGAGATATTAAAAACAGAAGAATTGGAGTATATGAGGAAGTTTTGCATTGTGCATTGACAAAGCATGTGGTTTTGGTATACTTTGAAAGTGGCGGGTCAGACAGACCTGCCGGATAATATACGGAAAGATAGGAGAATGAGATATGAGCATCAGAATTGGAATTCTAGGATATGGAAATCTGGGACGGGGTGTTGAGTGCGCAATTAAGCATAACCCAGATCTGGAACTGGCGGCAGTCTTTACCAGAAGAGATCCGGCTTCTGTAAAGATTCTTACAGAAACGGCAAAAGTTTATCATGTAGATGAAGCTGTAAAAATGAAAGACGATATTGACGTAATGATCCTTTGCGGAGGAAGTGCTACAGATCTTCCTGTGCAGACACCGGAATATGCAAAATATTTTAATGTGGTAGACAGTTTTGACACTCACGCAAAGATTCCGGAACATTTTGCAGCGGTAGATAAGGCCGCAAAAGAGAGCGGAAAGACGGCCCTGATCTCTGCAGGCTGGGATCCGGGAATGTTTTCTCTGAACCGTTTATATGCAAATGCTATTATGCCCACAGGGAAAGATTATACTTTCTGGGGCAAGGGAGTCAGCCAGGGACATTCTGATGCGGTTAGAAGGATCGAAGGTGTTATTGATGCCAGACAGTATACCATTCCTGTAGAAAAAGCACTGGAAGCTGTCAGAAACGGTGAGAATCCGGAACTGACCACAAGAGAAAAACACACCAGAGAGGTATTTGTGGTAGCCGAGGAAGGCGCTGATAAGGCAAAGATCGAAAACGAGATCAAGACTATGCCCAACTACTTTGATGAGTACGATACTACTGTACATTTCATTACTGAAGAGGAAATGAAGAGAGACCATGCAGGGCTTCCTCATGGGGGCTTTGTGATCCGTACAGGAAAGACAGGTTGGAATGACGAGCATAATCATGTGATCGAATATAGCCTGAAGCTGGATTCCAACCCGGAATTTACTTCTTCTGTGATCGCAGCTTATGCAAGAGCTGTATATCGTCTGAATAAAGAGGGACAGACAGGCTGCAAGACTGTGTTTGATATTGCACCTGTATATTTAAGCGCTCAGTCACCAGAGGAACTTCGCGCCCACATGCTCTAAGAAAAAGTTATGAAGAAGAATGTGAATCTGAATATAGATCCCAAGAGGGAAGCAAAGAGAGTTGTTTTCGGGCTGATCAGCGCAGTGATCATGGCAGTGAATATTAAGATCTTTGTCCGGGCGGGAGGTCTGTACCCAGGAGGCTTTAATGGAGTTACACGTCTGATCCAGACGATTTTTGAACAGTTTCTGGGTATTCCCCTTCCATTTGCCCCGGTCAGCCTGATCCTGAATGCCATACCGGCAATTGTCAGCTTTAAGGCTATCGGAAAGAAGTTTACACTGAATACCGGTATGATCATCGTGGTATCCAGTGTACTGACGGACTTTGTGCCGTCTGTACCGATCACTCAGGATATCCTGCTGATCAGTATCTTTGGCGGTCTGATCAACGGAGCGGCGATCAGTCTGGCTTTGATCGGAGGATCCTCCACAGGGGGCACGGACTTTATAGCTGTTTATTTCGCAGAGAAAAGAAATAAAGATGTATGGAATTATATCCTTATGGGAAACGGCGTGGTACTGGTAATGGCAGGAATCCTTTTTGGATGGGATAAGGCTCTGTATTCTATCATTTTCCAGTTTACATCTACCCAGACCATACATCTGCTGTATCAGGCTTATAATAAAGTCACTTTGTTCATTGTCACAGATAATCCCAAGGCAGTTTATGAGGCTATTTATCAAGTGACAAATCACAGCGCTACAGAATTTTCAGCAACTGGAATGTATTCCAATGAAGGAAGAAAAATGATCTATTCTGTGGTTTCCAGCACAGAAGCAAAAGTGTTGATACGGAAAGTTATGAAAGCGGATCCACACGCCTTTGTAAATGTAGTAAAAACGGATATCCTTATGGGACGATTTTATCAGAAAGAGAATTATTAAGAAAGCAGTCAGGAAAATTGATTATAATTTCCTGACTGCTTTTTGTGCAGGACTATCTCCTTAGGAGCAGAGACAGCCTATCTGCAGTATGAACAATAGTACTTCTGGGTAAAATAAGAAAGCTACCACCTTCCTGTAAATGATATTTGCAGTTATCCGTCTGAAGAGTTGATAAAAGGCCAAAAAACGGTAATATTATGGGAAAAATCACGGAGAAAGTCCCTGCAACATACTTGTGGAATCATCCGAATTGTATTATCATCATGGATGAAGATGCGGCGTCTTTGCTTCCGGAAGATGCCGGGACAGGAGAAAAAATATGATTACAAAAATTACAGATTCCCTTGTGGGACAGATGATTTCTACATGGAGGATGTCTGAAGAAGGACTGAGACTGGGAAATCAGATATTGCAGGAAAAAGATGAGCTGGGAGAGGCCATTGTCCGGGCTGTGAAATGTGTGGAGGATAATCCTTCTTATGTCTCAGTAGGATACGGCGGCCTTCCGAACTGTGAAGGCCAGGTGGAACTGGACGCTGCCTATATGGATGGCGATACCCTGGGGACAGGGGCAGTGATCTCTGTGAAAAATCTGAAAAATCCTATAGAAGCAGCTTATCGTCTGAGTAAGAGAAACAGGAGCTGCATCCTGGCAGGCGGCGGGGCTATGAAATATGCTTCCTATGAAGGGCTGGCCTATCAGAATATGCTTACGGAATCTTCCAGAAAAAAATATGAGGAAGAGTCCAAAGGGGCAAAACAGGACGAAATAAGAGCTTATGAGGGCCATGATACAGTGTGTGTCATTGGACGCAGCAGAGAAGGAAGCATGGCCTGCGGAGTTTCCACCTCCGGTCTGTATATGAAAGAGCCGGGGAGAGTGGGAGACAGTCCTTTGATCGGCTCGGGATTTTATGCAGATTCAGAAGTCGGCGCAGCCGCGGCAACAGGTATGGGCGAAGACATTATGAAAGGCTGTTTGTCTTTCTCTATTGTGGAAAAGATGAGAAATGGGATGAATGTCCAGGAGGCTTGTGAGAAAGCGCTCAGGGAACATTGGAGACGCCTGGAAAGACGGGGATATACCAATAATGGCATGTCTGTGATCGCCATGGATAACCAGGGAAATGCAGGAGCGGCCACTACTTTGGATGAATTTCCTTTTGTAGTTGCAGGCGAAGATGGCTGCAGACTCTATGTAGCCTCTATGGATCAGGAGACAGGAGAACATTTTCTGTTCGCCCCTGACGAAGAATGGCTGAAGAACAGCAAATCAGATTAAAACAAATAAAAAACATCCTTATAGGAATCAAAGCTATAGAAAAACCACCGGCGTTGAGGGATACCCTTAAAAGGGCACCTTTTTCACCGGTGGTTTTCTTATTTATTTCCCATTAAAGCAGTAAGTACATACTTTACATGGCTCTATGCCGATGGAGGCCAGCAGGTCGTCCAGACGGTGGAAGTGGAGAGTTGTAAAGTTCAGCTCTTTCTCGATCTCTTCCAGCATTTCTTTGTAGTTCTGGGAATCCGGATCTGCATAGGTATCCAGGACTTCACGGCTGACATTTTCTCCTTCACGCTTGGCGATGACCCGTCTGGTGATCAAATCCATCTCTGATTTAGAGCGGGAGAAGTTCAGGAACGGACATCCGAAAAGCAGGGGCGGGCAGGCAGGACGGATATGTACCTCCTTGGCACCGCTGTTATATAAAAATTCTGTAGTTTCCCGAAGCTGTGTCCCACGGACAATGGAGTCATCGATAAGGAGCAGGCTCTTGTTTTTGATCAGGGCCTCTACCGGGATCAGCTTCATCCTGGCGATCAGGTTTCTCTGCTCCTGTCTGGTGGGCATGAAGGAACGGGGCCAGGTTGGGGTGTATTTGATAAATGGGCGGGAAAAAGGAATTCCGGATTCATTGGCGTATCCAATGGCATGGGCAGTTCCGGAGTCCGGTACGCCGGCTACCAGGTCAGGTTTTACATGTTCTCTCTGGGCATCTCTCTGAGCCAGTCTCTTTCCGCATTCATAACGCATGTTCTCTACGTTTACACCTTCATAGGTGGAGGTCGGGTAACCGTAATATACCCATAAGAAAGAACAGATCTTCATTTCATTTAAAGGCTCAGAAACTGTCTGTACAGATTCCGGAGTCAGAAAGGCGATCTCGCCGGGACCTAATTCTCTTAAAGTTTCATATCCCAGGTTCAGATAAGCAAAGCTTTCAAAGGAAGCACAGTGAGCCCCGTCTTTTTCTCCGATGACCAGAGGGGTACGGCCCATACGGTCTCTGGCTGCGTAGATGCCTTCCGGTGTCAGGACCAGAAGGGTCAGGGAACCGTCTATTTTTTCCTGTGCATAACGGATACCTTCTGTGATACTGGCCTGCTGATTGATGAGAGAGGCTACCATTTCTGTAGGATTGATGCTTCCGCCGCTCATTTCCAGAAAATGTGTACAGCCGTTTTTATAGGACAGGTCTACCAGCTCGTCCATGTTGTTGATCTTTCCTACCGTGGTGATGGCAAAACTGCCTAAGTGAGACTGTACCAGGAGGGGCTGTGGTTCTGTATCTGAGATGCAGCCGATGCCTGAGGTGCCTTCCAGTTCATCCAGGTCTCCGTCAAATTTTGTACGGAAGGGGGTATTCTCGATATTGTGGATAGAACGATTAAAACCGTCTTTTCCGTATACGGCCATACCGCCTCTTCTGGTGCCTAAATGAGAATGATAGTCAGTTCCGAAAAATAAGTCCAAAGTACAGCTGGACTTTGATGTTACTCCAAAAATTCCACCCATGGTTGTTCTCCTTTTCTACTACAGATTTAAAGCAGCAGTATAGCTGCGCCGGGAACCGGAGATACGGTCTGAAAAGCGACGCCGGAAAAACTGCTGCGATTAAAGTCTACCCCTTATTATATACAGGAATTTCCGGATTCGTAAAGATGTTTATGAAAAGTTTTTTCCTTCGCAACAGAGAAAAAATAGTGTATAATGGGGAAAAAGCTGTGCAAACAGACAATGAAAAAGGAGAATGGAATGAAATTTATTTCTTGGAATGTGAACGGGCTTCGGGCCTGTGTACAGAAAGGGTTTATAGAATATTTCCAGAAGGCAGACGCGGACTTCTTCTGTCTTCAGGAGACAAAGCTTCAGGAAGGACAGATCGATTTTGCTCCGGAGGGGTATCATTGCTATTGGAATTATGCGGTGAGAAAAGGATATTCCGGCACGGCAATTTTTACCAAGTGGGAGCCCCTGTCAGTGTCCTATGGAATAGGGATCGAAGAACATGACCAGGAAGGCAGGGTGATCACCCTGGAATATCCGGATTTCTACATGGTTACGGTTTATACGCCTAATTCCCAGAATGAACTGGCAAGACTAGACTATCGGATGAAGTGGGAGGACGATTTCCGGGCGTATCTGAAAGGCCTGGACGAGAAAAAACCGGTGGTCATGTGCGGAGACCTGAACGTAGCTCACAAGGAGATTGATCTTAAGAATCCTAAAACCAACCGGCACAATGCAGGATTTACCGACGAGGAGAGAGAAAAGTTTACGGAACTGCTGGAAGCAGGATTTACCGATACCTTCCGGTATTTTTATCCTGAGGAAACAGGGATCTATTCCTGGTGGTCCTATCGGTTCCGGGCAAGAGAGAAGAATGCAGGATGGCGTATTGATTATTTCTGCGTATCAAAGAGGCTGGAGGAGAAACTGATCTCTGCCGGGATCCATACGGATATTTTTGGATCAGACCACTGTCCGGTGGAAGTGCAGATCGACCTGAAGGGGGAATAAACAATTGAAAGAGAAGGTAAAACTGACCCAGTATTCCAAAAGCGCCGGGTGCGCTGCAAAACTGGGACCTAAGATCCTGTCGGAGGTAGTCGGGAAGCTGCCGAAGTTTCAGGACGAAAATCTGCTGGTAGGAGTGGAGACTTCCGACGACGGAGCTGTATACAGGATTTCGGAAGATCTGGCTATGATCCAGACCTTGGATTTTTTCCCTCCTATGGTAGATGAACCTTATGTTTTCGGTCAGGTTGCGGCGGCCAATGCCCTCAGTGATATCTACGCTATGGGCGGGGAGCCCCGTCTGGCCTTGAATATCGTGGCTTATCCCAACTGCCTGGGCAGCGAGGTGCTGGGAGAGATCCTGGCCGGAGGGGCTGCTAAAGTGAAAGAGGCAGGTGCTGTCCTGGCGGGAGGCCATTCCATTAATGATGAGGAACCGAAATACGGTATGAGTGTCACCGGATTTGTCCATCCGGATAAGATCTGGAAAAACGCAGGGGCCCGGCCGGGAGATCTGCTGATCCTGACCAAGGCGCTGGGAGTGGGGATCCTGAATACTGCGGTGAAAGCAGAGATGGCCTCCCCGGAGGAAAAGAAAGCGGCTCAGGAAAGTATGATCTATCTGAATAAGACTGCCATGGAAGTATTCCGCCGGTTTTCTATCCACTGCTGTACAGATGTCACCGGCTTTTCCCTGGCGGGACATGCGCTGGAGATCGGAAAAGCCAGCCAGGTAAGTCTGGAGATCTTTACAGAGAAGCTTCCTCTTTTGCCCGGCGTCCTGGACTATGCCTCTATGGGGCTTGTGCCGGAAGGGACTTATCGGAATAAGGCTTATCAGAAAAAGGAAGTTTTCCTTGATGAAGATATTTCAGAGGATATGGAAGATCTGCTTTTTGATCCACAGACTTCCGGAGGCCTTCTGGTTGCCGTGCCCTTTGAAGAAGGAGAGAAACTTTTGGCTGCTTTAAAGGAAGCCGGACTTAAGACTCCGGCGGCCATTATCGGCAGAGTGGAGGAGAAAAAAGAACATTTCATTTATTTCCGCAGGCAATGAGCCAGGCGGCCATTAACATCAGGAGACAGAAATGATTTATCTGGATAATGCGGCTACAACTTTATATAAACCGGAACCGGTGCGCAAAGCAGTATACGAAGCGATGGGAACTATGGGAAACAGCGGCCGGGGAGCCTGGGGCCCTGCCCTTTTGGCTTCCAGACTGGTCTATTCCGTTAGGGAGAAGGCGGCGGAGTTTTTCGGGGCCTGGGGAGGAGAGTCGGTAGCTTTTACCGGCAATGCCACAGAGGCGCTGAATATTGCTATCGGCGGACTGGTGAAGAAGGGGGACCATGTGATCACCACCCAGGCGGAGCATAATTCTGTACTGCGGCCTTTATACAGAAAGGAAAAGGAAGGGGCAGAGCTGACCATACTTCCTGTGGATAAAAAGGGAAATTTTTCCCTGGAGGAAATGGAGAAGGCCGTCCGGGCCAATACCGCCGCGGTGATCTGCACCCATGCCTCGAATGTTACGGGAAATCTCTTCCCGGCGGAGGAGATCGGAAAGCTGTGCAGAAGACACGGGCTTTTGTTTGTGCTGGACGCGTCCCAGAGCGCAGGGGAGGCGATGATCGATATGAAAAAAATGCATATAGATGTTCTCTGCTTTACAGGGCATAAGGGATTGATGGGACCCCAGGGCACCGGTGGGATCTGCGTGGATCCCCAGGTGAAGATCCCTCCTTTTAAAGTTGGAGGAAGCGGGATCCTGTCCTTTGACCGGGAACATCCTAAATGTATGCCGGAAGCCTTAGAGGCGGGAACATTAAATATCCATGGCATTGCCGGGCTGGGAGCTGCTTTCGATTATCTGAAAGAGACCGGTCTGGAAAGGATCATAAAACATGAGAACAGGCTGGGGGAGATTTTCTATGAGGAAGTCCGGAAGATCCCGGGTGTGGAGGCTTACGGTGATTTTTCTCTACCAGCCAGAACCGGGGTAGTGTCTTTGAATGTGGCGGGCTATTCTTCCAAGGAGGCAGGGGATCTGTTGGCTCAGGGATATGAGATCGCCACAAGAGCGGGAGTCCACTGCGCTCCTTTGATCCACCAGGCTCTGGGAACAGAGAAAAGAGGAACGCTGCGTTTCTCTTTTTCCTGGTTTAATACAGAGGAGGAAATCCGTCAGGCTGCCCGGGCGGTAAAGGAGATTGCCGGAGAGTGGGATTAAGGAGTGAGAAGCTTTGGAAAAAGTAATCTTTCATATTGACGTGAACAGTGCTTATTTATCCTGGGAGGCTGTCTATCGTCTCAAACAGGGAGGGACGGTAGACTTAAGAGAGATTCCCTGCGCTGTGGGCGGAGATAGGTCCAAACGTCACGGAATTATCCTGGCAAAATCCCTGGTGGCAAAGAATTTTGGGGTACGGACGGGAGAACCTCTTACAGAAGCTTTAAAGAAATGTCCAAGTCTGACGGTAGTGCCTGCACATCACAGTCTTTATAAACAGTATTCCGGAAAGTTTATGGATATTTTACGGGAGTATACTCCTGATGTGCAGCAGTACAGTATTGATGAAGCTTTTATGGATATGACAGGGATGGAGAAGATCATCGGCGATCCGGTGGCTTTTGCCCATAAGCTGAAGAACCGGATCAGCCGGGAACTGGGATTTACGGTGAACGTAGGGATTTCTTCTAATAAGTATCTGGCCAAAATGGCTTCGGATTTTGAAAAACCGGATAAGGTACATACTTTGTTTCCCTGGGAGATCCAGACAAAAATGTGGCCTCTGCCGGTGTCGGATCTGATCTTTGTGGGAAGATCTACCCGGGAGGCTCTGCACAAACTGGGAATCTATACTATTGGCCAGCTGGCTGCCACAGATGTGGAGATCCTCCGTCATCACCTGAAAAAACAGGGGGAGACGATCTGGGAGTTTGCCAATGGACGGGACTCTTCTTTGGTGGAGCCTGAGCCGGAAGGAAATAAAATGTACGGCAACAGCACGACCGTAGCTGCTGACATTACCGATGAGGATACAGCCAGAATGGTACTTTTGTCTCTTAGTGAGACAGTGGCTTCCAGACTTCGGGAGGATGGACAGAAAGCCCAGATGGTTTCTGTGTCGATCCGAAATACAGATATGAAAACAGTATCCCATCAGAAGATCATGCCTGCGGCTACAGATATTACGGAAGAAATCTATGAGGCTGTCTGCCAGCTTTTCGAGGAGCTGTGGGATCAGGAGCCTATACGGCTTCTGGGGGTACAGACAGGAAAGCTGTCCTCGGAAAGGGGAGGGCGGCAGATGAGCCTTTTTGATAATACGGATTATGAAAAGATGGAGCGAATGGATCAGGCAGTGGACAAGATCCGGAAAAAGTTTGGAAAAAACGCCATTATGCGGGCTTCTTTTCTGGATAATCCTAAAGTGGAACATATGACGGGAGGCCATCCTGACGGGGGCCAGGTGGACTTAAAGACGCTGAAAGATCATAAAAAATAAAAAGCTGCTGCATGAAACATAATTGAGAATATTTATACATTTTATTGCCGCAAGCAACGAGCCAAGCGGACATGCTTGCATGTCCATTTGGCGAC
>DWUX01000024.1 GCA_019120545.1 Candidatus Blautia stercoripullorum
CATCAACGAGCCTACTGCAGCAGCACTGGCTTATGGACTGGATAATGAAAAAGAGCAGAAGATCATGGTATATGACTTAGGCGGCGGTACTTTTGATGTTTCCATCATCGAGATCGGTGACGGCGTTATCGAAGTTCTGGCTACAGCCGGTAACAACCATCTGGGCGGCGATGACTTTGACCAGAAAGTTGCAGACTACATGATCTCTGAGTTTAAGAAGAAAGAAGGGGTTGACCTTTCTACAGATAAGATGGCTATGCAGCGTATTAAAGAAGCGGCAGAAAAAGCGAAGAAAGAGCTGTCTTCCGCTACTACTACAAATATCAACCTGCCATTTATCAGCATGAATGCCAACGGTCCTCTTCACTTTGATATGGATCTGACAAGAGCAAAATTTGATGAACTGACACATGATCTGGTAGAAAAAACAGCTGAACCTGTAAGACGTGCACTTTCTGACGCAGGTCTGACAGCTTCCGAGCTGGGCCAGGTACTGTTAGTAGGCGGTTCTACCCGTGTTCCTGCCGTACAGGATAAGGTAAAACAGCTGACAGGCAAAGAGCCAAGCAAGAGTCTGAACCCGGATGAGTGTGTTGCTCTGGGCGCTGCCGTACAGGGCGGTAAACTGGCCGGAGACGCAGGCGCAGGGGATATCCTTCTTCTGGATGTTACTCCGCTGTCACTGTCTATCGAGACTATGGGCGGTATCGCTACAAGACTGATCGAGAGAAACACAACCATTCCTACCAAGAAGAGCCAGATCTTCTCCACAGCAGCTGATAACCAGACTGCCGTAGATATCAACGTAGTACAGGGCGAGAGACAGTTCGCAAGAGACAACAAGTCCCTTGGACAGTTCCGTCTGGATGGTATCCCGCCAGCAAGAAGAGGTGTTCCTCAGATTGAAGTTACTTTTGATATTGATGCCAACGGTATCGTTAATGTTTCTGCAAAAGACCTGGGTACAGGTAAAGAGCAGCACATTACCATTACAGCAGGTTCCAACATGTCCGATGATGAGATCAATAAGGCTGTAAGAGAAGCTGCTGAATACGAAGCTCAGGATAAGAAACGTAAAGAGGCTGTTGATACCAAGAACGATGCAGACGCTATGGTATTCCAGACAGAGAAGGCTATGGAAGAAGCAGGAGATAAGATTGACGCCAATGATAAGACTGCTGTAGAAGCTGATCTGAATGCTTTGAAGGAAACTCTGGCAAAATGCTCCAATACTGACGAGATCACAGATGCTCAGGTAGAGGAACTGAAGGCCGGAAAAGAAAAACTGATGCAGAGCGCTCAGAAACTCTTCGCAAAGATGTATGAGCAGGCACAGAACGCTCAGCAGGCAGGACCAAATCCTGGAGCAGGCGCAGGTCCACAGGACAATGGCAATGAAGCATACGGCGACGATGTAGTAGACGGAGATTACAGAGAAGTATAATCCGGGTGTATCGCCAAAAAAAGCATGGGGTGTTTTTGAGCATCCCATGCTTGTGTGTAGAAAGGGAAAAGACCAATGGCAGATAAAAGAGATTACTATGAAGTCCTGGGCGTAGACCGGGGAGCAGACGAGTCTGCAATAAAAAGCGCCTACCGTAAGCTTGCCAAGAAATATCACCCGGATGTAAATCCAGGAGACAAAGAGGCTGAGAGAAAGTTTAAGGAGGCCACAGAGGCCTACAGTGTATTAAGCGACCCTCAGAAAAGACGGCAGTATGATCAGTTCGGTCATGCGGCATTTGAACAGGGCGGCGGCGGGGCCGGCGGCTTTGATGGCTTTGGCGGCTTCGGAGGTTTCAGCGGCGGAGATATGGGTGATATTTTCGGCGATATTTTCGGCGATCTGTTCGGCGGCGGAAGAAGAAGGCCTAATAACGGTCCGATGAAGGGAGCAAATGTTCATGCTTCTGTCCGCATTACTTTTGAAGAGGCTGTATTTGGCTGTGAGAAAGAACTGGATCTTACTTTGAAAGATACCTGTGAGACCTGCCATGGTACAGGAGCAAAACCGGGCACTTCACCGGAAACCTGTTCTAAATGCCATGGTACCGGTCAGGTAGTGTACACTCAGCAGTCTATGTTTGGAACTATTCAGAATGTCCAGACCTGCCCGGATTGTCATGGAACTGGGAAGGTGATCAAGGATAAATGTCCGGACTGCCGGGGAACTGGATATATTTCCAACCGCAAAAAAATCAAAGTGACCATACCGGCAGGTATTGACAACGGACAGAGTATCCGTATCCGGGAAAAAGGAGAACCAGGTACTAATGGCGGACCAAGGGGAGACCTGATGGTTGAAGTGGTAGTTGCCCGTCATCCTATTTTCCAGAGACAGGATATGAACATATTCTCTACGGCGCCCATCACTTTCGCTCAGGCTGCTCTGGGAGGAGAAGTACGGATCAGCACAGTTGACGGCGATGTGATGTATGACATTAAACCAGGAACCCAGACAGATACAAAAGTGCGCCTGAAAGGAAAAGGCGTGCCTTCCCTGAGAAACAAAAATGTCAGAGGCGACCATTATGTGACTTTAGTGGTTCAGGTGCCTACGAAACTCAACGAAGAAGCCAAAGAGGCTCTGCGTAAATTTGACGAAGCATGCGGGAACCATCCCCCAAGCGGAGAAAAGAAGAAAAAATTCGGCGAGAAGTTAAAAGATATTTTTGAAAATTAGAAGAAAAAGGACTGTCGTATGAAAACCAGTCAGAATGTATAGAGATTCCTGACATTGGTTTGATACGGCGGCCCTTTTTTGTATTGCAATTTGATTTTTTTTCTTCTATAATAGCATATGTCTGTTTATGCCTTTTTGGCCTGAACAGAGAAAAAAGAAAGATGAGAAAAGGAAGATCGGAAAATGAGTAGTTTGGTTGTGCTGGAACAGATGGTGATGATCTTTATTTTGATCCTCACTGGTTTTGTATTATACAAAAAGAAAATGATATCAGACAGCGCATCCAAAGATCTGTCCGCCCTGGTTGTAAATGTTTGTTCGCCAGGACTGGTTATTGTGAGTATGTTTAATGATCTTTCTCAGATCCCCAGGGAGAATGTGATCTTTGTAGGGATCATTGGCATTATTTTTTATCTCTTTCTGATCTTTTTTGGATATTTTCTTGTATGGGTCCTGAAAGTGCCGGATTATTTAAAAAACGCATATGTACTTATGACGGTTTTCGGAAATACAGGATTTATCGGAATACCTGTTGCTCTGGCAATTATCGGGCCGGAATCTATGGTGTATGTAATTGTCTTTAATTTCCTTTTTAATCTCACAATTTTTACTTTTGGCATCATGCTGCTGAAAAAGGGCAGTGAGGGAAAAAAAACATCCTGGAAAGACTATCTGAATCCGGGGCTGATCGCCTGTATCGCCGCTTTTTTTATTTACTGGTTCCAGATTGAACTGCCGGAAGAGATAGAGACTCTTGCAGGATATTACGGCAATGCCTGTACACTTTTGTCTATGATCGTTATAGGGATATCTCTGGCGGGGATGAAACTCAGTGATATGCTGAAAAACAGAAAGCTTCTGGCTTTTGCAGTCATTCGCTTTATTGCTTTTCCAATTGTTCTGGCCCTGGCTCTGAAACCAGTGCTGACAGATCTTTTGATCCGGGAGGTGGTAATCCTTATGGCTGTGCTTCCTGTGGGAAATTTTCCGGCTATGCTCTGTGAACAGTATGGAAAAGATCCCAAACCTATTGCGGAAGGTATTGTAGTGACTACTGTTTTATCAGTGCTTACGATCACATTGACTTTTATGCTGGTGTAATAACTGACGGGATTTGAAAGAAAGGAATAGATGCCGGTAAGAAATCGGCAGGGTGAAGTTTTATGAAATGGAAAAAATTTAGGATTAAAACAAAGACAGAGGCGGAGGATATCATTATCAGCACTCTTTATGACATAGGCCTGGAAGGGGCTCAGATTGAAGATAATGTGCCTCTTACCGCACTTGAAAAAGAGCAGATGTTTGTGGATATCCTTCCTCAGATGGAAGAGGATGACGGTACGGCTTATCTTAGCTTTTTTGTGGAGGAAACGGAGGATGGAGATCTTCTGGTAAACGGGGAAAAGGTTACCGAGGACCAGGTACTGGAAATGGTGAACCGGGAACTGGAGAGCCTGAAAGAATTTCTGGACATTGGAGAAGGAAGCATCGCTGTAGATGAGACAGAAGATGTTGACTGGATCAATAACTGGAAACAATATTTCAAACAGTTTTATGTAGACGATATTCTGATCATTCCATCCTGGGAAGAGGTTAAAGAGGAAGATAAAGACAGGATGATCATCCATATCGATCCCGGAACTGCTTTTGGAACGGGAATGCACGAGACAACCCAGCTGTGTATCCGCCAGCTGAAAAAATATGTGACAAAAGACACGGTTCTGCTGGATGTGGGAACAGGCAGCGGAATCCTTTCTATTGTAGCCTTGAAGCTGGGAGCCGCCCATGCAGTGGGAACAGATCTAGATCCCTGCGCAGTGCCTGCGGTAGAAGAAAATAAAGAAGCGAATCAGATCCCGGATCAGGATTTTGAGATGATGATCGGGAATATTATTGATGATAAGGCAATCCAGGATGCAGTGGGATATGAAAAATATGATATCGTCACAGCAAATATCCTGGCAGACGTATTGGTACCTCTGACTCCGGTGATCGTTCATCAGATGAAAAAGGGAGGCATTTATATTACTTCAGGAATCCTGGATGTAAAGGAATCGGTAGTGACAGAGGCAGTGGAAAAAGCCGGACTGGAAGTGCTGGAGATTACCCGCCAGGGAGAATGGGTATCTGTGACGGCCAGAAAGAATTAAGGTGGAAACATGTATCGATTTTTTGCAGATCCTGCCGGGATAGGAGAAAAACAGATTTCTATTACAGGCAGTGATGTTAACCATATCAAAAACGTTCTCCGTATGCGTCAGGGAGAAGAAATTCTGATCAGCGACGGAGACAAGAAAGAGTATACCTGCTATATTGAGGAATTAAGGGAAGATGAGATTCTGGCTCATATCATGTATGTTCAGGAAGCCGGATATGAGCTGCCCTCCAGGCTTTATCTTTTTCAGGGACTTCCTAAGGGAGATAAGATGGAGTTGATCATACAGAAGGCGGTAGAACTGGGAGTCCATCAGGTGATTCCGGTGGCTTCAAAACGGACGGTGGTAAAGCTGGACAAAAAGAAAGAAGAGAAAAAACGGGCCAGATGGCAGGCTATAGCGGAAAGCGCGGCTAAACAATCTAAGCGTATGTATGTGCCTGAAATAAAACAGGTCATGAGTTTCCAGGAAGCTGTGGGGTATGGAGCGGAACTGGATGTAGTACTCCTGCCTTATGAGCTGGCTAAGGATATGGAGCATACCAGAGAAATCCTGGGGAAAATCAGCAAAGGCCAGTCGGTAGGGATTTTTATCGGACCAGAGGGTGGATTTGAGGAAGAAGAAGTGGAACAGGCGGTTTCCGGAGCCGGGGCGCAGGTGATTACTTTAGGAAAACGGATACTGAGGACAGAGACGGCAGGACTTACTGTATTGTCTGTTCTGATGTTTGCATTGGAGGAATAGAAGATGGAAGCATATCTGGACAATTCCGCCACTACCAGATGCTATGAAGAAGTGAGAGATATTGTGGTAAAGACCATGATGGAAGATTATGGAAATCCTTCGTCTATGCATTTAAAGGGTGTGGAGGCAGAGAAATATGTGAAAGAGGCAGCCAGGGAGATTGCCGGGACCTTAAAAGTTCAGGAGAAAGAGATTTACTTTACTTCCGGAGGCACAGAATCGGATAATTGGGCCCTCATCGGCACGGCTATGGCTAACCAGAGAAAAGGAAAGCATATTATCACTACCGTTTTTGAACATGCGGCTATATCTGCGCCTGCGGCCTGGCTGGAGGAACAGGGATTTGAGGTGACCAGGATTCCTGTGGACAGCCAGGGAAAGCTGTCTATGGAGGAGCTGGCTGCCGCAGTAAGGGAAGATACTATTCTGGTGTCAGCCATGTATGTGAATAATGAGTTAGGAGCTGTACTTCCAGTGGAAGAGACAGGCGCTCTTATCAAGGAGAAAAATCCGGATACACTTTTTCATCTAGATGCTATTCAGGCATATGGCAAGTATAGGATTTATCCGAAAAAGATGAAAATTGATCTCCTGTCTGTAAGCAGCCATAAGATCCATGGTCCTAAAGGAGTGGGATTCCTTTATATCGGTGATAAGGTAAAAATCCATCCGTTGATCCTGGGCGGCGGCCAGCAGAAAGGCATGCGTTCAGGTACGGACAATGTGCCGGGGATCGCCGGAATGGGAGAAGCTGCCAGGATCATATATGAACATCTGGAGGAAAACAATTCCCATATGAGGGAATTGAAGGAATATTTCAGAAGAGAACTTGAAAAGTTTGAGAATGTGGAGATAAACGGACCAAAGGCAGGGGAAGGAGCTCCCCATATTTTGAATGTCAGTTTCCTGGGAGTTAGAAGTGAAGTGCTCCTCCATGCGCTGGAAGATCAGGGAATCTATGTTTCCGCAGGAAGTGCCTGCTCCAGTCATAAAAAGACAGGAAGTTCTTCCCTGGGTGCTATAGGTCTGAGTCCGGAGAGAAAGGAATCGGCGGTCCGTTTCAGCTTCAGCGAGTTTACTACAAAAGAAGAACTGGATTATACTCTGGAGACCCTTAAAAGGCTTCTCCCTATGCTGAGGAGATACGCAAGAAAGTAGCGGCCGGGCTGAACGGATACAGAAAATAAAAGGAGAGAATTTTGTATGTATAAGGCTTTTTTGATCAAGTATGCGGAAATTGCCATCAAGGGGAAAAACCGCTATATTTTTGAAGATGCTCTGGTACAGCAGATTAAATATCAGCTGAGAAATGTGGAAGGGACTTTCAAGGTAGTAAAAGAAATGGGGCGTATCTTTGTATACCCTCAGGATGAGTTTGATTATGAGGAAGCAGTAGAAGCTCTGAAAAGAGTTTTCGGAATATATGGCATCTGTCCCGCGGTAGTCCTGGAGGATCAGGGATTTCAACAGCTTTCCAAAGATGTGGCAGAGTATGTAAAAAAAGTATATGGAGAGAAAGCGCTGACCTTTAAGGTAAATACCAGAAGAAATAAGAAAAGCTATCCTATGCAGTCTATGGAGGTCAGCAGCGAGCTGGGAGCAGTGATCCTGGACGCCTGTCCAAATATGAAAGTAGATGTCCATAATCCTCAGGTGACAGTAAATGTAGAGATCCGTAATAAGATCTACCTTTATTCCGAGAACATCCCGGGACCGGGAGGTATGCCTTTGGGAACCAACGGAAGCGCTATGCTCCTGCTGTCAGGAGGGATTGACAGTCCGGTAGCCGGATATATGATCGCAAAAAGAGGAGTGACCATTGACGCTGTTTATTTTCATGCGCCGCCTTATACCAGTGAAAGGGCAAAGCAGAAGGTTATTGATCTGGCGAAACTTGTATCCAGGTATGCAGGCCCTATCCGTCTTCATATTGTGAATTTTACAGATATCCAGCTTTATATTTATGATAAGTGTCCCCATGAAGAACTTACGATCATAATGCGTCGGTATATGATGAAGATCGCAGAAGAATTTGCAAAAAAAGACCAGTGTCTGGCTCTGGTGACAGGTGAGAGTATCGGCCAGGTAGCCAGTCAGACGATTCATAGTCTTGCGGCTACTAATGAGGTCTGTACGATGCCGGTTTTCCGTCCGCTTATTGGCTTTGATAAACAGGAGATCGTAGATGTGGCTTTAAAGATACAGACCTACGAGACATCAATTCTGCCATATGAGGACTGCTGCACGATTTTTGTCGCAAAACACCCGGTGACAAAGCCTAATATCCAGGTGATCAAAAAATCTGAAGAACGGCTGCAGGAAAAAATCGATGATATGCTGAAGAAAGCGGTAGAGACTGCAGAAACGGTTATCTGTGAAGTGTAATTGCTAAAAAGGCTGCTCCTTCATGGAGCAGCCTTTAATAAGCTTTGATATTATACTAAGTATGGTTTTAAATTCTCTAAGATTTCATCCAGAGCTGCATCTGCTGCATGGATATTTAAATCGATAGGTTTAGATAAGTCTAAAGAAAAGATACCCATAATAGACTTAGCATCGATTACATATCTACCGGAAACTAAATCAAAATCATAATCGAATTTTGTGATTTCATTTACAAAAGATTTAACTTTGTCGATAGAGTTCAGTGAAATTTTAACTGTTTTCATTGGAAAAATCCTCCCTTACCTCATTTTTAGTAATTGCATTTTACAAGAATTATGTTACCGTCATTGGATGAAAAAGTCAATATGAAAAAGGGAAAAATAAAACACAAAGAATCTGGTGACAATTCGTCAAAACGCTTAATGTATGGAGAAAATAAAAATGGAAAATAATAGAAAAAGAGTAGCATTGCACAATTTAGGGTGCAAGGTAAATGCCTATGAATTGGAGGCTATGGAACAGGAACTTGTGGATGCCGGATATGAGATTGTGCCTTTTGAACCTGGGGCAGATGTGTATATTATCAATACCTGTACGGTGACTAATATCGCTGACCGAAAGTCCAGACAGATGCTTCATAAAGCCCGGAAAATGAATCCGGAGGCAATTGTGATCGCTGCGGGATGTTATGTCCAGGCCCAGAAAGATGCAAAAGAGATAGATGATGCCATAGATATCGTACTGGGAAATAACAGGAAACAGGAACTGATAGAGATATTAGAAAATTACAGAAGAGGCCAGGGGCAGGAAAAGGTTTTGACAGATTTGGAAAAACCTGTGGAATATGAAAATATGAGCCTTTCTGCTCCGGCGGAACATACCAGAGCCTATTTAAAGGTGCAGGACGGATGTGATCAGTTCTGCAGCTATTGTATTATTCCTTATGTCAGAGGAAGAGTGAGGAGCAGAAAAAAAGAAGAAGTGCTTAGTGAAGTGCACAGACTGACGGAGAATGGATATCAGGAATTTGTGCTCACAGGTATTCATTTAAGTTCTTATGGAAAAGATATAGGGGAAAGCCTGCTGGGACTTATAGAAGCAGTTCATCAGGTGGATGGAGTGAAAAGAATCCGTCTGGGATCCCTGGAACCCAGGATCGTCACAGAGGAATTCGGGAAGGCTTTAGGGGATATGCCGAAGATCTGTCCTCATTTTCATCTTTCACTTCAGAGCGGGTGTGATGAGACTCTTAAAAGGATGAACCGGAAATATACCGGGGAAGAATATATGGAAGGCTGCAGGATCCTGAGAAAATATTTTAAAGATCCGGCTCTTACGACGGATGTGATCGTCGGATTCCCCCAGGAGACAGAGGAAGAATTTGAAAAATCCAGAAACTTTATTGAACAGGTGGACTTTTATGAGACCCATATATTTAAGTATTCCCGGAGAAAAGGCACAAGAGCAGACCGTATGGAGGGTCAGATTCCTGAGAACGTCAAAGGGGAGAGGAGCCACGCGCTGATCCAGATCGGAAAATTACACCAGAAAAATTATATGGAAAGATTTCTGGGAAGAAAGGTGGAAATCCTTTTCGAGGAAACCATGGAATTTGGCGGAGAAATATATTGGACCGGATATACCAGAGAATATATGAAGACTGCTGTGAAAAGCAGAGAAAATCTGGAAAATGTTATAAAGACAGGCATTGTGACAGGATTTCTCCAGGATGACATTTTTATTTGCACAATATAATAGTTGAATTTCGGGGAAAGATATATTAGAATAAAAGCATAGTTGCAGTTGTATGTCCTTTTTAAAATCCCAGAGGGCTATAGCAGATTAGAACGAATTTATAGATAAGGGCGTGAATTAAAAATGGCAAATTTAGAGAATACACAATATTTTAATGTGAAATCAGACCCGGAAGTGAGAGTGAAAGAAGTTCTGGATTTGGTATATAACGCAATGTCAGAAAAAGGGTACAATCCGGTAAATCAGATCGTGGGATATATTATGTCAGGAGATCCCACTTATATTACCAGCCATAAAGGGGCCAGAAGCACGATCATGAAAGTAGAAAGAGATGAGCTGGTAGAGGAATTGCTGAAAGAATACATTAAGAACAAATCCTGGAAGCATGACTAAGCCCATGAGAGTGATGGGACTGGATTATGGCTCTAAGACCATAGGGGTAGCTGTAAGTGACCCCATGGGGCTGACGGCCCAGGGCATAGAGACCATTACAAGAGAAGAGGAAAATAAGCTCAGGAAATCTCTCCGCAGGATTGAGGAGTTGGCAGAACAGTATCAGGTGGGAGAGATTGTTCTTGGCTTTCCTAAAAATATGAATAATACCATAGGCGAACGGGCGGAAAAAGCGCTGCAGCTAAAAGAGACCCTGGAACGCAGACTGGGATTGCCCGTTGTTATGTGGGATGAAAGGCTTACTACCGTAGAAGCGGAACGTACACTGATAGAGACCGGCGTACGAAGAGAAAACAGAAAAAAATATGTGGATATGATAGCAGCTGTATTTATACTGCAGGGCTATTTGGATGCAAAAGCAAACCCGGACACCGTTTGATTTCAGCCTGAACTGTAAAGAGGCAGGTTTAGGGTGAGACCAGCGCGTTTCCGGGTTATGTGTATGCCTGAAAAACAAAAAGAAAGGACGAAAGTATGGAAACAGTAGTATTTGATGGAGAAGACGGATCAGAATTAGAATTTGGGATTTTAGAACAGACCAGAGTAGGAGGGATTAATTACCTTTTGGTTGTTGATCCGGATGAAACGGAAAATGAAAACGGAAGCGCGGCATATATTTTAAAAGACATTTCAGAAGACGGAGACAAAGACGGCTGCTATGTATTCGTAGAAGATGATACAGAATATGATGCAGTTTACAAAGTCTTTGCAGCCATGTTAGAGGACATTGAATTCGAATGAGACAGGATCAGACTGACGGAGAGGAAAGCGTACCGGCAGTATGAGTCTGCGGCATTATGAAAAATCGGAACGGAAATGAGTTGGAGGAAAAACATTGAAAAAAAATCATAATGGAAAATTAAAGATCATTCCTTTGGGCGGATTGGAACAGATAGGAATGAATATTACAGCTTTTGAGTATGAAGACAGTATCGTGGTAGTGGACTGCGGTCTTTCGTTCCCGGAAAATGATATGCTGGGAATCGATCTGGTCATTCCCGATGTGACATACCTTAAAGATAATATTGAAAAAGTAAAGGGGTTTGTGATCACCCACGGCCATGAAGATCATATCGGGGCTCTGCCCTATGTTTTAAAGGAAGTAAATGTTCCCATTTACGCTACAAAGCTGACAGTGGGACTTATTGACAATAAATTAAAAGAACATAACCTGCTGAGGAGCACTAAAAGAAAAGTGATAAAACATGGACAGTCTATTAATCTGGGCTGCTTCAGGATCGAATTTATCAAGACAAACCACAGCATCCAGGATGCTTCGGCCCTGGCCATCTATTCTCCGGCAGGCACAGTGATCCATACAGGAGATTTTAAGGTGGATTATACTCCTGTATTCGGGGATGCCATTGACCTGCAGAGATTCGCAGAGATCGGAAAGAAGGGTGTTCTGGCGTTGATGTGCGACAGTACCAATGCGGAAAGAAAGGGCTTTACCATGTCCGAACGTACTGTGGGCAGAACATTTGATAATATTTTTTCCGAGCATCGGAACACCAGGATCATTATCGCAACCTTTGCCTCTAATGTAGACAGAGTGCAGCAGATCATTAATTCTGCCTATAAATATGGCAGAAAAGTAGCGGTAGAGGGACGGAGCATGGTAAATGTGATCGGCACCGCCGCAGAACTGGGGTATCTTCAGATCCCGGACAAGACCTTGGTGGAGATCGATCAGATTAAGAATTATCCAGATGACAAAGTGGTTCTTATTACTACAGGAAGCCAGGGCGAGTCTATGGCGGCTCTTTCCCGTATGGCGGCAAATATCCACAAGAAGGTTACGATTAAACCTAATGACACTATCATTTTCAGTTCAAATCCTATTCCAGGAAATGAAAAGGCTGTATCCAAGGTGATCAATGAACTGAGCAGAAAGGGCGCGGATGTTATTTTCCAGGACGCTCATGTTTCAGGACATGCCTGCCAGGAAGAAATCAAATTGATCTATTCTTTGGTGAAGCCTAAGTATGCTATTCCGGTACATGGCGAATACCGGCATTTGAAAGCCCAGGCAGGCGTGGCAAAAGAACTGGGAATCCCCAAGGAGAATATTTTTATTCTGTCTTCTGGAGATGTTCTGGAACTGAATGAACAGGAGCCGGCCAGAGTAACCGGTAAAGTCCGCACAGGAGCAATTCTTGTAGACGGTCTTGGTGTGGGAGATGTAGGAAACATTGTTTTAAGAGACCGTCAGCACCTTGCAGAAGACGGTATTATGATCGTAGTCCTTACGCTGGAGAAACACAGCGGCAATCTGCTGGCAGGACCTGATATTGTTTCAAGAGGTTTTGTATATGTAAGAGAATCGGAAGATCTGATGGACGAAGCCAGGATCGTGGTGGAAGATGCCATTGATGTGTGCTTGGATAAGCATATTACAGACTGGGGAAAAATCAAAAATATCATCAAAGATTCCCTGGGAGATTTTCTGTGGAAACGTACTAAGAGAAATCCTATGATCCTGCCGATTATTATGGAGGCGTAGAGAATGAGTTTTATTGATACCTGCACAGAGATGCTGATCACTGCAATAAAAAACGGCAGCGTATATAAGCAATACTGTGCGGCCCTTGACGCGGTAAACAAAATCCCGGGACTGAAAGAACAGGTGGATGATCTGCGCCGTATGAACTACAGGGCCCAGAATGAATATGAGGACAAAAATTTATATGAGGTTATTGATGATTTAGATGAAAAGATGGAAGAACTGTGCAAAATTGAGGAAGTAAATCAATTCCTGGAAGCAGAACTGGCATTGTGTAAACAGCTTCAGGGAATCAGTACGGCTATTCATCAGGGGATTAATCTGGATGTTCCGGAATTATCATAGACCAAGGAGAACATTATGGGAGAACAAGTCAGAAAACAGAAAAAATCATCCATAATAGCCGGGGGGTTTTTCCGTTTTGCCGTCTACCTTATTGTAGCAGTTGCTGTGATCTATGTGGGAAAAACAGCTTATGACTTTGGATATAATATTTTTTATCAGCAGCCTATGGATTCAGAGGAAGAAGGCAGAGACATTACGGTAGTAGTAGAAGAAGGCGATTCTGTATATCAGATTGGCAAGACTCTGGAAAGCAGAGGATTGATCCGGGATGCCAAGGTGTTTGTTGTCCAGGAGAAGCTTTCCAATTACAGCGGTAAGCTCCAGCCGGGAACTTATATTTTGAATACCAGCATGACTCCGGATGAGATCATGGAGATACTGGCAAAGGAGAATGTTACCGGTCAGCCTGATCAGACTCAGGATGGAGAAAGTGAACAAGAAGGAAGTTCGGAACTTCAGGAAGGGTCTGATGCGTCTGCCGGGGAAGCGGAACAGGGAGGCAGCGAAGGGTGATAGTAGATGAACGGTTAGTGACATATATCAACTCTCTGGACAGAGGAAATACGCCTTTTCTCAATCAACTGGAGATGGATGCCCTGAAAGATCAGGTGCCGGTCATCCGCAGGGAAACCCAGAGTCTGCTGAAAGTATTGTTGACCATCAAGATGCCTTCTAGGATTCTTGAAGTAGGAACTGCAGTGGGATTTTCGGCTCTTTTGATGAGCACCTATGCTCCCGAAAACTGCAGGATAACAACGATTGAAAACTATGATAAAAGGATCCCTATTGCCAGGGAAAACTTTAAAAAAGCAGGAAAAGAAGAACAGATTACTCTTTTAGAGGGAGATGCCCGGGAAATCCTGAAAACTTTGGAAGGGCCTTTTGACTTTATCTTTATGGATGCGGCAAAGGGACAGTATATCCATTTCCTTCCGGATGTTTTGCGGCTTCTTTCCAGAAGCGGGATATTAATTTCAGATAATGTCCTCCAGGATGGGGACATTATAGAGTCGCATTTTGCTGTAGAAAGAAGAAACCGGACCATTTATAAGCGCATGAGAGAATATCTCAGTGCTTTAAAAAACAGCGATGTTCTGGAGACTTCCATACTTCCCCTTGGAGATGGAGTGGCATTAAGTGTAAAAAAATAGCAGGAGGAGAGACATGAGAAAAAAACCGGAATTACTGATTCCAGCAAGCAGCCTGGAAGTGCTGAAGATCGCAGTTGTCTTTGGGGCAGATGCGGTATATATCGGCGGAGAGGCTTTCGGGCTCCGGGCAAAAGCTAAAAACTTTTCCATGGAAGATATGAGAGAAGGCATTGCCTTTGCTCATGAACATGGAGTAAAGGTTTATGTTACTGCTAATATTTTAGCTCATAACAAAGATCTTCCTCAGGCACGCGAATATTTTCAGGAATTAAAGGAAATAAAGCCAGATGCATTGATCATTTCAGACCCTGGCATTTATATGATCGCTCAGGAAATATGTCCGGAAATTGAGCGGCATATCAGCACTCAGGCAAACAATACCAATTATGGGACCTATCTTTTTTGGTGGAATCAGGGGGCAAAACGAGTGGTCAGCGCCAGAGAACTTTCTCTGGAAGAAATCCGGGAAATACGGAGCCATATCCCTGAGGAGATGGAGATAGAGACTTTTATCCATGGGGCTATGTGTATTTCCTATTCGGGAAGATGCCTTCTTTCAAATTTCTTTACCGGAAGAGACGCCAATCAGGGAGCCTGCACTCATCCCTGCCGCTGGAAGTACTCTGTAGTAGAAGAAACCAGACCCGGGGAGTATATGCCGGTGTATGAAAATGAGAGAGGAACTTATATTTTTAATTCCAAAGATCTGTGTATGATCGGGCATATGGAGGATATCCTTTCCAGCGGCATAGACAGCCTGAAGATCGAGGGAAGAATGAAGACTGCCCTCTATGTGGCTACTGTAGCCAGAACTTACAGAAAAGCTATAGATGATTGTCTGGAAGACCCGGAAAAATACCGGAAAAATATGCCCTGGTATCAGGAGCAGATCAGAAGCTGCACGTATCGGCAGTTTACGACTGGATTTTTTTACGGAAAGCCTGATGAGACCAGCCAGATTTATGATAATAATACTTACGAAAAAGGCTATACCTATCTGGGAATTGTCTGGGAAGTGGAAGATGGTGTATGCAGGATTGAACAGAGAAACAAATTTTCCCTGGGAGAGACCATTGAGATCATGAAACCGGACGGAAGAAACCAGGAGGTGACTGTGGAGAGGATTGTGAATGAAGAAGGCAAGGAGCAGGAAAGTGCTCCTCATCCTCAGCAGATCCTTTATGTGACTTTAAGCCAGGCTCCGGAAAAATATGATATATTAAGAAGAAAAGAAAACTGAAAATCCTATTTGTGCTTTCAACCGGATACAAAGAAAAACTGGAGATTTGTATCCGGTATGCAATTATTCAGAATTGTTCTCTGAGCTTAAGAAGCGCATTTTTTTCAATACGTGAGACATAAGAGCGGCTGATTTTCAGCCGCTTTGCTATTTCTCTCTGGGTCAGTTCCTTTTGGCCGTAGAGTCCGTAGCGGAGGATGATGATTTCCTGTTCTCTGGGAGAAAGAACTTTGGGAAGGAGCTGATAGAGATAGTCGATATCCTGTTTCAGAGAATAATTTTTTACTACATCTACCGGTTCGGTTTCGATCACATCCAGAAGACTGATTTCATTGCCTTCTTTATCTGTGCCGATAGGCTCATAGAGAGAAACCTCTTTGCTGGATTTTTTCCTGGAACGCAGGAGCATGAGGAGTTCATTGTCAATACATCTGGCGGCATAGGTAGAGAGCCGGCTTGCTTTTTGAAAGTCAAAGGTCTGGATCGCTTTGATCAGGCCAATAGTCCCTATAGAGATCAAGTCGTCTAATTCTTCCGCAGCTCCCTGATACTTTTTTACAATATGTGCAACCAGACGTAGATTTCGCTGAATCAGAATGTCTTTCGCTTCCAGGCTGCCCTGTTTGTATTCCTGAAGATAATGTCTCTCTTCTTCCGGAGTCAGGGGCTTTAGAAATGTTTTCACACGAGCATACCTCAGAGGAATTTAATTATAGTTTATGAAAGAAAAGGAGATTTAGTGCTTTTCCATTGTAAATTCCCGGATTCTGTGATACACTTAACCAAAATAATTTCTTAAATTCCGGCAGTTCTGCCAAATTTCCAATGAATAAAAGTGAAAAATGACGAAACAGGAGCTCTTGCATTTTGCAGAACCTGAATCGGAAAAAGGAGGTAATATGTACAGCAATGTGTTGTCGGCTGCCATTTCCGGAGTAGAGGGGGTGGCTGTTTTGGTAGAGGCAGATGTAAGCAATGGTCTGCCTATGTTTTCTATGGTAGGTTTTCTTTCTTCCAGAGTCCGCGAGGCCCAGGAACGGGTATGGACTGCTCTTAGAAATACGGGACTGTCCTTTCCTCCGAAACGGATCACAGTAAACCTCTCTCCGGCAGATATACGGAAGGAAGGCACCAGATTTGACCTGCCTATTGCAGCTGCTCTTTTAGGTGCGTTCGGGTATCTGGATAAAGAAAAACTTCAGGGAGTCTGCATGGCTGGTGAACTAGGGCTTAATGGAGAAGTAAAAGGTATCAGAGGCGTTCTTTCTATTATAGATACGGCGGAAAAGAACGGATGCAGTTTATGTATCATACCCAAAAAGAATCTTCCTGAGGCTGTCGGCGGGGGAAAGATTAAGATCCTGGGAATCGGCAGCCTTAAAGAATTTCTGGAGCATGCCAGAGAGGATGAATGGGGAGCGCCGGAGATTCCTGATCATAAATGGGAACCGGATCAGACAGAATATCAGGAGGATTTCTCTGAGATCCTTGGGCAGGAGGCGGCTAAAAAAGCGGCCGTGATCGCAGCGGCGGGGTTTCATAATATCCTTTTTATCGGTACAAAGGGGGCGGGAAAAACTATGATTGCCTTTAGACTCCCTACAATCTTCCCAGACTTAGATTGGGAAGATTGTATGAAAGTGTCCAGGATATACAGCGTGGCGGGACTGTTGGACGGGAGAGGAGCTTTGAGCAGGAAAAGACCTTTCCGATGTCCTCATCATACGATCACACCGAAAGCCCTGGCAGGAGGGGGCGCTTATCCGATTCCCGGAGAAATCACCCTGGCGCATAAAGGCATTTTGTTTCTGGATGAGCTTCCGGAATTTTCCAGATCATCTCTGGAAATCCTGCGTCAGCCTTTGGAACAGAGAAAAATATATATTTCCAGAGTACATGGAAATTATGAATTCCCTGCAGATTTTCTTCTGGCTGCAGCCATGAATCCTTGTCCCTGCGGTTATTATCCGGACAGAAACCGATGTTCCTGCACTCAGCATCAGATAGCCGCATATTTAGGGAAGATCAGCGGTCCGTTACTGGATCGGTTTGATATCTGTACGGAAATGAGAGAAGTACCTGGAGAAATGTTAAAAAGACAGGCAAAAGGGAAAAATTCAGAGGAAATACGCCGGGAGATATCCCGGGTCCATGAAATACAGAAGGAAAGATATAAAGGAACAGAAATTTATTTTAACGGACGTCTTTCCGGAAAGGATACAGAAAAATACTGTATGACTGAAAAGGATGCGAAAAGGCTGCTTCAGAAAGCTTATGAGAAGCTTGGCCTCAGTGTGAGAGGATATCATAAAGTCATGAAAACTGCCAGGACGATTGCCGATCTGGAAAACAGTGAGTTGATCATGGAATCGCATATCAGCGAAGCAATATGTTATCGTTCATTAGATAAAAAATACTGGAAATAAAAGAGGGAAGGGGACATATCATGGAAAAAAGAGAGAGGATATGGAAATGCGTTTATGAGGACAGTCAGTATCCGGAAAAGCTAAAATATTATAATGCCATGCCAAAAGTGCTGTATATCAGAGGAGAGCTGCCCGATCCGGGTAAACCGGCGGTTGCTGTTGTAGGGGCCAGAGCCTGCAGCAGATACGGAGAACAGCAGGCTTATAGATTTGGAAAATTATTGGGGGAAAACGGAGTCCAGGTCATCAGCGGTCTGGCCCGGGGAATTGACGGAAGCGCGCAGAGAGGAGCCTTAGACGGAGGAGGAAAAACTTTTGCGGTAATGGGATGCGGAGGCGACATTTGCTATCCGCCTGAGCATGAAGAACTCTATAGAAGGATAAAAGAGGGCGGAGGAGGGATCCTCTCTGAATTTCCAGAGGGGACTCCTCCTTATGGAAAGAATTTTCCAAGGAGAAACAGGATTATCAGCGGTTTGGCAGACCTGATCCTGGTAATTGAAGCCAGAGTAAGAAGCGGCTCTCTGATCACGGCAGGGTATGCTCTGGAACAAGGAAAGACTGTTTATGCACTTCCGGGAAGGGTGGGAGATGCCCTGAGCGAAGGATGCAACAGGCTTATTGCCGATGGAGCAGGAATCGCGTGGAAACCGGAAATATTGCTGACAGAACTGGGAATTTCTTCTGAGATAAAGGTTAATTTCAGGCAAAATTCGAAGATAAGACTTGCAAGCCAGGAAGAAATGGTGTATAGTTGTCTGGATTTCCAACCAAAGAATATAGAAGACATTTATGAGGAAACAAATTTAGATACAAAAGTAATAGCAGAAGTTTTATTAAAATTGGAGCTTGACGGGCTGATCACAGAGCCTGTTAAGAATTACTATGCCAGAGCAGGAGGTTGACATGGCAAAATATCTGGTAATTGTGGAATCACCGGCAAAGGTGAAGACCATTAAAAAATTTCTGGGTTCAAATTATGAAGTCATGGCTTCCAATGGGCATGTTCGGGATCTGCCCAAAAGCCAGCTTGGTTTTGATGTAGAGAATGACTATGAGCCTAAGTATATAACGATCAGAGGAAAGGGAGACATTCTTGCGGCTCTTCGGAAAGCCGCAAAGAAGGCAGATAAAGTTTATCTGGCGACCGACCCCGACCGGGAAGGAGAGGCTATATCCTGGCATCTTTCTTACGCCCTAAAACTGGACAGTAAAAAAATGCGGCGGATCACTTTTAATGAGATCACAAAAAGTGCAGTGAAGGCATCTATCAAACAAGCCAGGGATATTAATATGAATCTGGTAGACGCGCAGCAGGCCAGAAGGCTGCTGGATCGTATGGTGGGATATGAGATCAGTCCTTTGCTGTGGGAAAAGGTGAAGAGAGGATTAAGCGCAGGAAGAGTACAGTCTGTAGCCCTGCGTATCATCGGAGACAGGGAAGAAGAGATCAATAATTTTATTCCGGAGGAGTATTGGACTCTGGACGGAGAATTCCAGGTAGAGGGGGAGAAAAAGCCTCTGACTGCGAAATTTTATGGAAGTAAAAATAAAAAAATTGTCATACATTCCAGGGAGGAACTGGATAAGATTCTGGAAGAACTTCAGGGAGCCAGTTACAGGATCGCTGAAGTAAAACGAGGAGAAAGAAACAAAAAGGCGCCCATGCCTTTTACAACCAGTACATTGCAGCAGGAAGCTTCCAAAGTATTGAATTTTTCTACACAGAAAACCATGAGATTGGCCCAGCAGCTTTATGAAGGTGTAGATATTAAGGGAAGCGGAACCGTAGGTCTGATCACCTATCTGCGTACAGATTCCACCCGTATCTCAGAAGAAGCGGATCAGTCTGCAAGAGCGTACATTGCGGCACAGTATGGAGAGCAGTATGTGGCTGATACAGAGAAAAAGAATGACAGCGGCAAGCGGATACAGGATGCTCATGAGGCTATCCGTCCTACAGATATTTCCAGATTGCCGGCTCAGGTAAAGGAATCTTTATCCAGAGACCAGTTCCGTCTGTATCAGCTGATCTGGAAGCGATTTGCCGCCAGCAGGATGCAGCAGGCAAAGTATGAAACCACTTCCGTAAAAGTTCAGGGAGGCGAATATTATTTCACAGCATCTGCTTCAAAACTGAAGTTTGACGGCTTTATGACTGTTTATACTCAGGATGATGAAGAAAAACAGGAAAATCAGCTTCTCTCCAAAAACCTGGAAGAAGATACACAGCTGCAGCTTATTGGGCTGGAAGAACTGCAGCATTTTACACAGCCTCCGGCTCATTATACAGAGGCGGCGCTGGTAAAAACTTTAGAGGAGCTGGGAATTGGAAGACCAAGTACTTATGCGCCTA
The DNA here is from genome assembly GCA_019120545.1 of Candidatus Blautia stercoripullorum. Lineage (GTDB taxonomy): Bacteria > Bacillota > Clostridia > Lachnospirales > Lachnospiraceae > Blautia > Blautia stercoripullorum. Next base: position 20,198 of record DWUX01000024.1, read on the forward strand.
CGATCACAACGATCATAGCCAGAAGATATGTAGCCAAAGAGAATAAAAATCTTTATATGACTGAATTAGGGGAAGTCGTAAATAATATTATGAAAAAGGCATTTCCCAGTATTGTAGACGTACATTTCACCGCAACTATGGAACAGCTTCTGGACAGCGTGGAAGAGGGAAAAGTTCAGTGGAAGACTATTATCCGCAACTTTTATCCGGATCTTGAAGAGGCAGTGGCAAAGGCCAGAAAAGAGTTGGAACAGGTGAAGATCGAGGACGAGGTCACTGATGTAGTCTGTGAACAGTGCGGAAGAAATATGGTGATAAAATACGGACCCCATGGAAAGTTCCTGGCATGCCCGGGATTTCCGGAGTGTAAGAATACCAAACCATATTTGGAAAAAATCGGCGTCCCCTGTCCTATCTGTGGAAAAGATGTGGTTATCAGAAGAAGTAAAAAGGGAAGGATTTACTACGGCTGTGAGAATAATCCAGAATGTGAGTTTATGTCCTGGCAGAAGCCTTCTAAGGAGAAATGTCCGGCATGTCACAGTTATATGCTGGAAAAGGGTAATAAATTGGTATGCTCAGATAAGCAATGCGGTTATGTGATGATGAAGCCAAAAGAAAAGGCTTTGGAGGACAGCATCGCTTAGAAAATAAAAAAGGAGTTTTCCATCTGTGCAGTATTTTGTCTGCTTATTATGGAAAGCTCCTTTTAAAAATTTTAAACAGGCAGAAAATTCAGAGAGTAAATGGAAAAATCGGAACAATAGTCTGGAAAAAATGAAAACAATACCTGAAAAAAGAATTATTAGAAAACAGATAAAAAGACTGAAAATAGAAAAACTATACGTTGATTTCAGAATAGTTGTATGCTAAAATGGAATATATGAAACAGAAATGCCTGTTAGGCCGTCAGCTTGCAACTTGAGCTGCCTTAACAAAAATCAAAGGAAAGGAGGATCGCCATGAGCGTACAATTATTAGATAAAACCAGGAAAATCAACAAATTGCTTCACAATAATCATGCATCTAAGGTTCTGTTTAATGATATCTGTGAAGTCATGGTTGAAACATTAGATTCAAATATTCTGGTTATCAGCAGGAAAGGGAAGGTTCTTGGCGTAGGCACCTGCCCAGGAGTAGAAGAAATAAATGAGCTGATCGACAGCGAAGTAGGCGGTTATATTGACAAGCTGTTAAATGAGAGACTTTTAGGGGTGCTGTCTACAAAGGAAAATGTGAACTTAGAGACCCTGGGATTTGAAAATGAAATGATCGATCATTATGTGGCAATCATCAGCCCTATTGATATTGCAGGAGAGAGACTTGGAACCTTGTTCATGTACCGCAGTGAGAAACCTTATGATATCGAGGACATTATTGTCAGCGAATACGGGACAACAGTTGTGGGACTGGAAATGATGCGTTCTGTCCACGAAGAAAATGCTGAGGAGAACAGAAAGATCCAGGTGGTAAAGTCCGCATTTAACACCTTATCTTTTTCGGAATTGGAGGCAATCATTCATATATTTGACGAACTGGACGGAGACGAAGGAATCCTGGTTGCCAGTAAGATTGCTGACAGAGTGGGGATTACCCGTTCCGTTATTGTAAATGCGCTGAGAAAATTTGAAAGTGCAGGGGTTATTGAATCACGTTCTTCCGGAATGAAGGGGACTTATATTAAAGTTTTGAATGAAGTAATATTTGATGAACTGGAAGAAATTAAAAAACGCAAATTAGTAAAAAAGTAATCACAGATAGAGAAAGGGAGCCATTCCCCGAAAAACATTTTTTAGATTTTCGGGAATGGCTCCCTTTGTGTTTATGTTCTAAGATTTATAAAAAAGATGTTAAATTTACAGAAAAATAAAAACATGAGAAAAAATGATAAAATAAAAGAAAACAAGAGATAAGAGCGATTTTATTGAAATATTTGGAGGTAAATCTAGTTGCGAAAAAGAAATAAATTAACTAATATATGACTATCGGTTAGCACTCGATAGAAATGAGTGCTAATAAAACAAAAGATTGTAAATTGTGTAAGGAGGAAATAGATATGAAATTAGTACCATTAGGAGACAGAGTTGTATTAAAACAATTAGAAGCAGAAGAAACAACTAAGTCAGGCATTGTACTTCCTGGTCAGGCACAGGAAAAACCTCAGCAGGCAGAAGTTGTCGCTGTAGGTCCAGGCGGAGTTGTTGACGGCAAAGAAGTGAAGATGGAAGTTTCCGTAGGAGATCAGGTAATCTACTCTAAATATGCAGGAACAGACGTAAAGATCAATGAAGAAGAATATATTATCGTTAAACAGAACGATATCCTGGCAATTGTAAAATAATAGAAAAGAGTATTGAATTTATAGGAGGAATGTCATTATGGCAAAGGAAATTAAATACGGAGCAGAAGCAAGAGCTGCTCTGGAAGCTGGAGTTAATAAATTAGCAGATACCGTAAGAGTAACACTGGGACCAAAAGGAAGAAATGTTGTGCTGGATAAATCTTTCGGTGCTCCTCTGATCACTAACGATGGTGTTACTATTGCAAAAGAGATCGAGCTGGAAGACGGCTTTGAAAATATGGGCGCTCAGCTTATCAAAGAAGTTGCTTCCAAGACAAACGATGTAGCCGGCGATGGTACTACCACAGCTACAGTCCTGGCTCAGGCAATGGTTCATGAAGGAATGAAGAACCTGGCAGCAGGCGCAAATCCTATCATCTTGAGAAAAGGTATGAAAAAAGCTACAGAAGCAGCTGTTAATGCTATCAAAGATATGAGCAAGAATATTGAAGGCAAAGAGCAGATCGCAAGAGTAGCAGCTATCTCCGCAGGAGATGACGAAGTAGGCGAAATGGTAGCAGACGCTATGGAAAAAGTAAGCAAAGACGGCGTTATCACTATCGAAGAATCCAAGACAATGAAGACAGAACTGGATCTGGTAGAAGGTATGCAGTTTGACCGCGGTTACATTTCCGCATATATGGCAACAGATATGGATAAGATGGAAGCTGTTCTGGAAGATCCATATATCCTTATTACAGATAAGAAGATCTCCAACATTCAGGATATCCTGCCTCTGCTGGAGCAGATTGTTAAGACCGGCGCTAAACTGCTGATTATTGCCGAGGATATCGAAGGCGAAGCTCTTACAACTCTGATCGTAAACAAATTAAGAGGAACTTTCTCTGTATGTGCTGTAAAGGCTCCTGGATACGGCGACAGAAGAAAAGAAATGCTGAAAGATATCGCTATCCTGACAAACGGTACAGTTATTTCCGATGAACTTGGTCTGGAATTAAAAGACGTGACCATGGATCAGCTTGGCCGTGCAAAATCTGTAAAAGTTGAAAAAGAAAACACAGTTATCGTTGACGGTATGGGCGATAAAGAAGAGATCGCTGCAAGAGTTGCTCAGATCAAACATCAGATTGCTGAGACAACTTCCGATTTCGACAGAGAAAAATTACAGGAAAGACTTGCTAAACTGGCAGGCGGCGTAGCTGTTATCCGTGTAGGCGCAGCTACAGA
>DWUX01000230.1 GCA_019120545.1 Candidatus Blautia stercoripullorum
TGCCGATCTCTAAAGCCGACCGCTTAATATGGCCTTGACTGGCCGGGAAATGCGGCCCTGCTGGCCGCGGAAAGTGGCTGTTTGCAAGGGTACCGTGAAAATGAGAAAAGCCTGTGTAGGGCTGTTGGCATTAAGACGCTGGATAATCGCTTCCCGATTTTTATTGTAAAATAAGAAAAATCTTTTTGATTTTAAGAAAGCGGAAGATTCATCTATTATCAAGAGAGAAGTAATGAGGGAAGGTGCCAGAAATTTTAGAATGCTCCTGTAAAATCTAGCACAAGAGAGCAGATCTTTCTTGAAAGCTTTAGAAGAAGCCCGATGAAATGAGAAAGATAGAAGAAAAACATTATGCTGCAGAACTGAGAAAAAAGGAATGCAGTCGGATCTGCAAAGAGGGCATTGTCTGCTACAGGAAAAAGTGTTAAGTCATGCTCGAAAAAGAAAAGTAAGGTTGAAATTTAAGTATAGATGCTGAAAGACAATCTGGACGGGTATAATATAGATGGAGTATACTAATTACGTATCTGTTAATTAGGAAATGAAAGTTGTGGATATTAACATTTATAGGGAACGGGAACCTTGATATCAGGTAGAATCAATGAAAGCGAGGATAAAGCAGTGGCAGAAGAATTTCAGAGAAATCAGGAAGACTATGACCTTGAAGACTACGACACCGTAGAAGTAGAAAAGGAAACCGGCCTTCAGGAGGAGAATGAAGAAGATTATCCCAATCTTACTATAAAAATAGAACAGGCGCAGTACTCCATATTTGAGTTAAAAAGGCGTTATGACCGTGGAAGAATATGCCTTGACCCGGATTTTCAGAGAAACGATGTGTGGAGCTATAAGCAGAAATCCGAATTGATTGAATCTGTCATTATGGGAATACCTCTTCCGATCATTTACCTTGCGGAGAATGCGGATGGGCGTTTGATCGTGGTGGACGGACGTCAGAGACTGACGACATTTTTTGAATTTTTGGACGATAAGTTCCGGCTCAGAGATTTAAAAATCCTCAGTCAGGTCAACGGGATGAACTTCAGCGATCTGGATCGGAACCCGCGTTATTCCCGATATGTTACTACGATTGAGGACACGCAGCTGGTTGTACAGATTATCAAATATCCGACAAAGGACAGAGTGCGTTTTGACATTTTTGACAGGGTGAACCGCGGCGGAACTCCGCTCAATAAGCAGGAAATGAGAAATGCATTATATCAGGGAAACGCGACAAAATTATTAAAACGTCTGGCGGAATCAGAATCTTTTCTGGAAGCTACGGGGAGCGCCATTTCATCGAAACATATGAAAGACAGGTATATTATACTGCGGGCGCTGTGTTTTTATTTATATTGGAATAAGGAGATGCTGGACGAAAAAGGGAAAAATATAGAGTATCGGAGCGATATGGAAGAATTTCTCGGAGCCGGTATGCAGCTTTTTAACAGAATAAGTCCGGATAAGCTGCATAAGATAGAAGAGATTTTTGATTTCATTATGAAAAGAGCATATCAGTGTCTTGGAAAGGACGGGTTCCGTATTCCTTCACAGGGAAAAACAAAGAGACCGATCAGTATGACTTTATTTGAGACTCTTTTTTATTACTATTCGTTATTTCCGGATGAGTTTGAGTTGGAGAAAATGAAAATGGGAATACAGGAACTGTTGGAGGATCAGGAATATCTGCACAGCCTGCAGCATTCTGTAGACAGTTCTGTGAATGTGAAAATGAGATTTGGAAAAGTAGAAAAGAAGTTCAGGGAGATCAGGAATGTTATCAAGGATTAGTATAGAAGGCTTTAAATGTTTTGACAAGGTTGAATTGACATTGGGGAAAATGAATCTTCTCACAGGAGCAAATTCATCAGGAAAATCATCCTTTATCCAGTCGCTTCTGCTTTTGATGCAGCAGACGGAACAGGGGAAAAATCCATTAAACGGGAAATATACTCATCTGGGGTTCTGGCAGGATGTGAAAAATTCTATAACAAATCCAAGAAAGATTAAGATCAGCGCTGTAGAACAGGGAAAGGCTCAAGGACAATGCTGTCTTGAATTTGATATGGATAATCCGGCGGAGGCTTCCGGTATAGATCTTCTTGCGAAAAAGGACTTTATATATCTGTCTGCGGAGAGAGTCGGAGCGGAGGCTGTATATCAGCAGAATCTTACAGACGAGTATAGAATCGGGGTGCATGGAGAATATACGTTTGATTATCTCAGTGAGGAGCGGATGAATGAACTCAGAGAACCGGCATTTTTATATCCGGATCTGGGGGTGAATCTCGGGAATCAGGTGGATTACTGGCTCGACTATATTACAGGGTATATGATAACCTCAGAGAGAATACCGGGAACGGAGATTGTAAAAGTTGCTTACAGACAAAGCAGGGGCGGAAACCGGGAGATTAAACCGAATCATGTGGGGACCGGGATCAGTTATGTGGCAAATGTAATTATTTCCGCATTGTCCTGCTCGAAGGACAGCTTGTTTGTAATTGAAAATCCGGAGATTCATCTGCATCCGAAAGCTCAGTCAAAACTGTTGGACTTTTTCTGCTTCCTTGCTGCCCGCGGACTGCAGATTATTATAGAGACTCACAGCGACCATATTTTTAACGGACTTCGCAAGAATATCAAAATGAGCAGAATTTCTGAAAGAGATTCGAGCATTTACTTTTTTAAACAGAATGAAGATCTGATAAGCGAACCGGTCAAAATATCAGTCAGCAAGGATGGCGTAATTCAGAACCATGAAAAGGGGTTATTTGACCAGTTTGATGAAGATTTAGATGAATTATTGGGGCTTTGATATATGGATGAATCAATTTATTTGAACGAATTGTCATTAGACGGGCAATATAATTCGATGGAAGAATTTTTTCAGGCGGCGCGTCCTTTTATGAAATGCCTGAAACTAATATCAGAGAAAAACTGCCAGATTCAGAAACATTCTATGCTATATGGCAGGAAAATTACCAAAGATAAGACGCTGAATGACCTGCGGGGAATGCGTGGAGATCATGTGACAAGGCTGAAAAGCCTGCTCCTGTCAGTGACAGACGCCCCGCCTTTTTGGGATTGGAAAGAAGAATTTGCCCAGGATCTGACGGCGGAATATATTTGTGATAATGAGGACGTCTCGGCTACTTCACTGCCGGAAGCCGCTGAGGATAAAGGGATACTGCTGTCTTTCCCCCATAAAAAGTATCAGGACAGAGTGTTAAGGATTGTAAAGAACAGGCAGGATATTTTCAGTCTGCCTGCAGCTGCTACAGTCAGCTTTTTGGCAAAATGCCTTTTGGACAGAGACGTACTGGAGTTTAATGAATATTTGGCGGTCAGATATGCAGGTACACGGCTGAATTTCTCGATGCTGGAGCCGGAATTTGGTTTTGATGATTTTGAGAAAGAAGAGGTGGAGGACTGCCTGCGAACTTTTGACAAGTTTGTTTCAATACATACGTGGGATGAAATCTATCAGGATCCGGGACTTAATTATAAGAAATATTCGCCCAGTTCGGATGCATATGACTGGTTTCGCAGAACGAAATATTGTGGACTGAGTATTGATAAATTCCGCTGCGGCAATCCAAAGCGCTGTTTTGGCTTCCGGGAGGGGGATACATTCTATGTTCTGCGGATGGAACGGGATCATAAGATCAGTGATCACGGCTGAAGACAGGACGGTGTGCATTCTGTGAAGCTACAGAATAGGAATACTTGACATTTCAGCACTTATCCTTTGAGGATAATATGCAGTTATCTCATTTGCCTGCGGACACCCCTGATTGTATATGCTGTTTATTCCGGACAATTATCCCATGCGCTGAAGTGTGTTCAGCGCATGGGATCGCTGTATAGCAAAGACTGTCCGCAGTCCAGCCCAGGCCATCAGGCATGGGATAAGCACTGCCGCATATTCACATCTCCAGTTTCAACCCATATAGTATTGTGCGTAAAACGCTCTGGGATTGATTCGGCATAAGTTCCGCTGCGGAGTTGCTTTACCCAGTCCTCGCGCTTATAAAGCGTATGTACACACAGTTAAAATAAAAACAGGGAGATCCCCCCGGCGGCAGGGGAAAGAAATAGAAAGATCCCTGAAGAA
>DWUX01000231.1 GCA_019120545.1 Candidatus Blautia stercoripullorum
TTACCCATTTTGCTTCTTCTGGGATTGGAGCTGCTCCGTGGTTCACACCCTGAGCTACTGGACACATTTTTTCTACTTCATGTGAATAAATCATTTTAAAACTCCTTTCAAGTATAAATTACTTAAAGTGCGCCGCATACGACACCTTATTCAAAGACATTTTCTCACAAAGTGACAAAAAAATCCAGACCTATTTTTTGATTTCCATAGTTTCCGCACGTTTTTTTAATTTTCCTATATATCCCTGGTAAATCTGAAAAAATAATGCTAAAATATATACAGCTAGTGAATTTATATTTGATTTTTATTTTTTCTGACAAAAGGAGGTATTTTCTATGAAAAGATATGAAATGATCCATGAAATCAGTGATATGTGCCGGGGAAAAATGGATTCGGATATTTCAGAGATTGAAACAGATAACCTTGACGAATACATGAAATCCCACATCAGCAGAGCCGCAACCTGTGAAAAAACCGAATTAGAAAACGGAGCTATTGTTTACGATGTAGTAACTAATGGATTAAAAGAAAGATTTTCTTTCACGGAAATCTGATTTCTTCCTCTCTATACCTTCACAAGAGGCTGTCTGAAGACAGCCTCTTGCTTTTTAAAAGCAATACCGTAAAAGCTGGGTAATGCTTGTCAGCCCAAGACTATATAGAAAAATAGATCCCGGTTTGCCAAGGATAATAATAATGGCGAATTTTTTCAGAGTCATTTTTGTCAGCCCGGCAATATAGCATAGAAGATCGTCTGGTGCAACGGGGAAAAAAATCGCTGCAGCAAAAGCTTTGTCAAACGCGCTGCCTTTATTCAGCCAGCCTATATATTTGTCGTAATTTTTTCCCCCAATCATATTCCGGACAAAGGGTTTTCCATATCGTTTAGAAAGAAGAAAAGCAAGTACAGATCCTATGGAAATTCCAACATAATTATATACAAACCCCCATACCGGTCCAAATATCAGCACACCCCCCAGGCAACCGATGGCGCCTGGAAGAATAGGGATCACTACCTGGATACACTGGATCAAAATAAAGAAGACTGGGGCCCAAAATCCAAAGCGCCCGAGAAAAGCTTCCAGGGCGTCTGCCGAAACAAAAATCCCCGTCCGGATCCCATACCAGATAAACAGCGCCATGGCAGCCAGTCCTACTACTGTACAAATATTCAAATATACTGCTGTTTTTTGTCTTCCCATAAGATCACACTCCCATCCGATGCTAAATGTCTGCTTTCTGCTCCATTTTTTTCCCCTTCTTCCTGAAAAACTCTCTCATAAAAAATCTTCCACATTTTTCCTACATGTTCTCTGCTGTAAAATTTATGTCCTGTAAAAGCTGATTCAGCGCTTTCTTTATAAAATTCCGGGTCATTTTTCAGTCTTTCCAGTATCTTAATAAACTCTTTCTGATCTTTTCCCCGCAGAACATAGTCAAACAGAATCGGCCGGTAGACTTCCAGATTTCTTACCAGAACAGGAAGACGGCAGTTCATTGCTTCCAGGATAGTCATTGGAAACAGTTCTTCATAAGATGGCAGAAACATAACGTCTGACATATTATAAATCTCATTCATCTCTTCTCTTTCTACCAGTCCTAAAAACTTTACATTTTTCGGAAGTTTTTCCATTCTGGTCTTAATCTCCTCATATCCCTCCGAAATCCTGCCGAAAGAAAACCCCCCGGCCCATACAAATTCACACTCCGGCATTTTCTCCGCTATGTCCAGAAAATCAAAAACTCCTTTCCTTTTCTGGAGCTGTCCGGCGCAAAGGACAGTAAAAGCTTCCTGTCTGATACCATATTTTTTTCTTGCCTCTCTTTTTTTTCTCTCTCCCACAGGATAAAAATTCTTTTCAGACACCACATTAGGAATATAGGCAATCTTTTCTTTAGGAATTCCATAATCCGCCAGTCTGTCAATAAAAACCGGATTTACCGTCACCAGATAATCCATTCTCTTATAAAAAGAAATCATATATTTATAAAAAGCATTCTTGGCAAATCTAGGCAGATAAATACTGTTCTCTACAGTTTCTGGTAAAAAATGCACGTATCCTACCAATGCTCCCTCTCTTTTTTTCCTGAAAGTAGAGATATAATACTCCGGATTTATAGAATGGTAATGGGTTATCTCACAGGGGACTTTCGCGTTTTCTAATATCACGGCTCTGCTTTCCATGACCTCTCTGACCAGTTCTACCTGTTCGTCATGAGCGGAAAGTACACCCTGACCCTTGACCATGTCTGCTTTTGACAACATATTGATCCGTTTCATTCAATCAGGCTCCTCTCTTCATAATGACTCTGGCCCAGGAAGCTGGTATCGTCCTCCATCTGTTTTTAGTTTCTGTATCTTTATTTTCTCTTGAAATTTCTTCATATCTGTATTTTTCCTGACGTTCTATAGCTTTTTTATAGATTCCTTCTGCAGCAGTACAGAAATTCCAGGTAGAATACAGACTGGAAATTTCCTGTCCCCGGCGTCCCATTTCCAGACGCCTGTCTTCCCGCTCCAAAATATATTTTAGGTGCATCTTAAAATAAGCATAGTTTTCATACTGAAAACCATTATATCCATCTGTGACCACCTGACTTAAGCAATCGTCTTTTCTGCAGAGAGCAGGAAGTCCGCATGCCAGAGCCTCAATATAAGTGATTCCCTGTGTTTCACTGCTGGAAGCGCATACAAACACATCTCCTATCTGATAATATCGAGGCACCTTATCTGGAGAAATCATACCGGTAAATATTACCTGATCTTTAATCTTCAGCTCTTCTGCCAGATTTTCCAGGTTCTCTCTGTCCGGTCCGTCTCCCGCAATCAGAAATGTAAGTTGTTTTCCTGCTCCTTCCTGGACAAGTTTTGCAAAATATTCTAACAACTCTTCCAGATTTTTTTCTTTTGCCAGTCTTCCAACACTGACCAAAACTTTATTTTCCAAAGGAATTCCCAGACATTTTTTGACCTTGTTTTTCTCTTCCAAAGTAATCTGCTCTTTAAATCTCCCCAGATCAATTCCCGTAGGCATCACAGAAACCGGTTCCTCAACCCCATACTTTTTCAGGATATTTTCTACTTTCTTTGTAGGGACAATAACCTGGCTGGTTCTTCCCAGCACTATTTTTGAAAAATATGCCACTGCTTTTTTTTCCAGTTTTTCTCCCGCTTTATAATTGGAAAGCCCTCCCGGAAGATAATGGATATAGTCTTCGTAAACTGTATGATAAGTATGTACCAGCGGGCACTGACATTTTTTACTGATTTTTAGGGCATAAGAAAATGTCATAAATTCGCACTGAGAATGGACCACATCCGGTTTCCACCAGATCAGCTCCCTTACTAAAGGTTCCATATGAGGAAGGACAGCTCTTGCATTTGGATAAATTTTTTCCAGATTTAAAGATTTGATATAGTAAACTCCGTCTTCTGCATAAGATTCATAACTTCTGGACAAGGTAAGAACTCTTACCTCATGTCCCCTGCTCTCCAGTTCCTTTTTCAGGTTTATCACGGAAGTCACTACACCGTTTACCACCGGCTTATACCAATCTGTTGTCAATAATATCTTCATAAAGGTTCCCCCTTTTTTTCCTTAATCTGACTATTATGGTAATCTATAGACTTAAAGAAAAGAAGTCGCCAAACTTAAAGATTTTCTAAAGATTTTAAAAGAAAGAGCCTTGATTCTGTAAGAAATCTGTTAAGATTTTCTCACAGTTTCAAAGCTCTTTCAGATTTATCTGTCAGTCTAATTCAATTTCAGCCAGCTCTGCAGGCGGAAGTTTTCTTGTAGAATTAGCCTTATATTTTTTCAATTCTGCCGCTGCTTTGTTCAGAGGAGCGATAGTTCCTGCACCTGCCATGCAGCCTCCCGGGCAGCCCATACCCTCGATCATACAGCCTTTGATCTTTCCTGCCTTTGCCTGGGTAAGGATTTTTTTGCACTCATCGAGCCCCTCTGCATGTTCGATATGTACTTCTACCTCCGGATAATATTCATGAAGACATGCTTCAATAGCACTGGACACGCCTCCTGCCACGGCATAACCTCGTCCTGCCGCTGTAGCATTGTGAAAAGAAGAATCTCCTTCACACTGTGCCGGATCGATTCCTTTTGCTTCAAACATTCCCGCCAATTCTTCAAAAGTAATAACAAAATCCACATCGCTTCGCACATCTGTTCTGGAAGCTTCCAGCTTTTTAGAAGCGCAGGGCCCGATAAAGACCACCTTGGCATTGGGATACTGCTTTTTGATCGTTCTGGCAGTAGCTACCATAGGGGTCAGCTCCTGAGAAATATTTCCTGCCATATCGGGAAAGAAATGCTTTGCCATCATAATCCAGGATGGACAGCAGGAAGTCAGAAGAAACGGAAGTTCTCCTGTGCTTACCTTTTCCGCATAATGGTGTGCTTCTGAAGCAGCACCGATGTCCGCTCCTAAAGCCACTTCATATACCTCCGCAAACCCCATTTCCAGAAGAGCTGCTTTCAGTTTTCTTGGAGTTACCTCTGTTCCAAATTGTCCTACAAAGGCAGGAGCCACTTCTGCAATAATCTGTTTTCCTTCTTTCAGCGCATGAGCCAGCTGAAAAATCTGAGATTTATCAGAAATCGCTCCAAATGGACAATTCACCATACACATTCCGCAGGAAACACATTTTTCATTGTTGATCTTTGCCCTTCCAAGCTCATCGCTCTCAATAGCGTTAACTCCACAGGCTCTGGCACAGGGACGCTCCTTTTTGGCAATAGCATCATAAGGACATACAGATTTACATTTTCCGCATTTAATACATTTTTCCTGATCAATAATTGATTTTCCTTTTATAATACTAATGGCCCCTCTCGGACAGATCTCTTTACAGGGATGGGCCACACACCCTCTGCACATATTAGACACCTCATACATTTTCGGTTCGCAGGCATCGCATGCGGAGGGGATCACCTGCATGAGAGGCGGTTCATAATATTTTTCGTCAATATTACTGGCTTCCAGGCCTGCTGTGATATGCACAGCTGTATTCTCCGGTCTCAGAGACATTCCCATTGCCAGACGTACCCGCTCACTGGCAACAGCCCTCTCCCGGTAGATACTTTCCCGGTAAGTAGCCCGTTCCCGTACGATATGATAAGGAATGGCTTCAATATCCGCTACCAATGTTTCCGGTTCAGACTCAAATCCCACTCTGGCAATCTCTTTAAAGACTTTACGCCGGATTCTCTTTACATTTGTATCTAATCCTCTCATCTATTATTACCCTTCCTTTCTTTTTCCTCATTCAATATGATACCCAGATTTTTTTCCATTTGCAAGAAATTGCTGGTATTTTATTTCATACAAAAGCCGTATATGTTATAATTTCTTTTGATTATACAAAAATTATACAGGACTTTCCAAAAATTTTACGGAAGGATCCAGAAAGGAATTTTATGTTTTCTTATAAAACTGCTTTTCAGGGGAAAAATCTTCTTCCTCCTGTATTCACGGGAAGTACCCTTAAATTGTTTGCCCTTGTTTTAATGCTGATCGATCATATAGGCGCAGTGATCCTGGAACATGGGGTGATCCTTTCCTACAACCGTCAGTCGTCCTACGCTCTTTCCTATTCTGCCAGTCTGCTGGTCTCTCAGATCGATCAGATACTGCGGGGAATAGGGAGACTGGCCTTCCCCATTTTCTGTTTCGTTCTGGTAGAGGGCTTTTTTCATACCTCCAACAGAATAAGGTACGCCTTCCGGCTGTTTCTTTTTGCATTGCTCTCAGAAGTTCCCTTTGACCTGGCTTTTAACAGCAGCCTGCTGGAATTTTCTTACCAGAATGTAATGTTCACCCTGCTTTTCGGTCTTCTGACCATATGGGGAATGGAAAAAGCCCATTTTATTCATCCTTTCCTGTCCATTCTCCCTGCGGCCGCCGGAATTTTCACAGGCTGGCTTTTTCAGGCAGACTATGACTGGAGAGGCATCATACTGATCATTGTTCTCTATGTATTCTATCAGTATCCTGTAGAAAAAACTATTGCAGGCTGTCTCTGCCTTCTCTGGGAGCCTCTGGCCTGCCTGGCTTTTATTCCTCTGAATATGTATAACCGCCAAAAAGGACAGGGTATGAAATATCTTTTCTATCTCTTCTACCCTGTCCATCTGCTGATACTGTTCTGTATCCGATATGCAATTTTCCGGATTTAGATTTTATCTACCACTTCATTCTGGTTCTTATAAATACTGTGAGAGGGGACTACTCCTCTCACAGAAGAAAGAGGATAAATATTGGTATGGCTTCCTACAACAGTCCCCGGGTTCAGCACAGAGCCGCAGCCTACTTCTACTTCGTCTCCCAGCATAGCGCCGAACTTTTTCAGTCCTGTCTCTATACGGACTTCCTTTCCTTTCACCACTACCAGTTTTTTATCTGATTTTACGTTGGAAGTTATGGATCCTGCTCCCATATGGGATTTATATCCCAAAATAGAGTCTCCCACATAATTGTAATGGGGTACCTGAACCTTATCAAAAAGAATCACATTTTTCAATTCCGTAGAATTTCCCACAACAGCTCCCTCTCCTACCAGAGCGTTTCCGCGGATAAAAGCACAATGACGCACCTCTGCATTTTTTCCGATGATTGCCGGTCCGTTAATATAAGCTGTAGGGGCTACTTTTGCCGACTTTGCGATCCACACATTCTCTCCCTTTTTGTCATACTCCTCTTCACTTAAAGTATTTCCCAGTTTCACAATAAACTGGCTGATGCAGGGAAGCACTTCCCAGGGGTAAGTCTTGCTTTCCAAAAGTTCCTTTGCCAAAGTCTTGCTTAAATCACCGTAAAGTTCACTGATCTTTAACTGTTCCATCTCACAACCTGCTTTCTTAAATTAACTTTTCTATATTATTCTACTATTCATCCGTTTTTTTTCAACAGAAATCTGTATCTTTTTTTCAATTATTTTTTCTCACCGGCTCTTCTCTTTTTGCTGCCGGACTTCCCAGCTGTTTTTTTATAATATCCTGCTGCCTGATCAAAATACTGTTTCAATGCCAGCTGGTTTCGCAGATTCATCACTCCCTGAGTCCGTCTTCGTATGAAATCCTCCAGTTTCACCATATATTCTTCTGAAGTAATAGTCCCCTCTGCTACATAAGTAAGTCCCTTTTCCCAGCTTGCAGTAAGCTCCGGATTCAAAAGAGAACGAATAGAGTTATTTACTACATCAAAGATCATTTCTCCCAGAAGAGTAGGCGTTATCACCTGATTTTTTTTATTCAATGCCAGATATTTAATGGTGATCAGTTTTTTCAAAATCTCCGCTCTGGTAGCGCTGGTTCCGATCCCGCTTCCCTTGATCTGAGCCCTCAGCTCTTCATCTTCTATCAGCTGGCCGGCATTTTCCATAGCCAGGATCATAGAACCGGAAGTGTATCTTTTAGGAGGAGAAGTTTCTCCCTCCTTTATGTAAAACTCCTGAATAGGAAGAGAACTCCCTTTTTTCACTTTCCGGATCAGTTCCAGAAAAGCCGTATCCTCTGTCTGCTCTTCTTCCTGCCCTTTCTGGCCGATTTCTTCTTTCTTATTTTTTCCAAAAGAGTATCCGGTAACTTTCAGATAACCTGGAGAAATCAGCACCTTAAAAGAAGAAAACAACCGTTCCTTTTCAGTTACAGATACCAAACTGATCTTCTGGTAAACCGCCGGCGGATAAAAAATACTCAAAAACCGTTTTACGATTACTTCATATACTCTGGCAGACTGAACAGTCAGGCTTTTTAAGGCTCCCAGTCCTTGTCCCGTAGGAATGATCGCATAGTGATCCGTAATCTGTTTATCATTTACATACCGGGTTTTCCCGATATTTTTATAGCTGCCCTGCTCCAGGATTTCCCCTGCAAAAGCATTGGCATGCTCATAATTTAAAAGCCCCCTGATATTCTTTGAAATTTCCTTGGCCACTGCTGATGACAGCACCCTGGCATCTGTTCTGGGATAGGTTACCAGCTTTTTTTCGTACAGCTCCTGAACAATCTTCAAAGTCTCATCAGGACTTAGCTTAAACAGTTTTGAGCACTCATTCTGCAATTCCGCCAGATTAAACAGTAGAGGCGGATTTTTATTTTCTTTTTTCTTCTCAATCTTTTCTACTTCAGCAGTAAAAGGGGGATTTTCAGACAGAATCCCCAAAAGCTGTCTGGCATCCTTTTCTTCTTTAAAGCCGTTTTCCTTATAAAGCAAAGGAGACTGAAAATACCGGCTGCCCTCCGCGGCCCGCCATTCTCCCTCGAAGTTATGGCCTCCCAGATCAAACTTTCCCAAGACACGGTAAAAAGGAGTTTTCACAAATTTCCGTATTTCCCGTTCTCTGCGCACCACCATCCCCAGTACACAGGTCATGACTCTTCCTACAGAAATAGCCTGATATCTGATGCCCAGATAAGAAGAAACCGCATTCCCGTATTTCAGAGAAAGAAGCCTGGAAAAATTAATCCCCATAAGATAGTCTTCCTTTGCCCGCAGATACGCTGAAGCAGACAGATTGTCATATTCATGGATATCCTTTGCCTCCCGGATTCCTCTTAAAATTTCCTCTTCTGTCTGTGAATCGATCCATACCCTTTTCTGGTCTTTATCCCCCACATGAGCCATCATGGCCACAAGGCGGTAAATATATTCACCTTCCCGCCCGGAGTCGGTACAGACATAGATAGTTTCTATATCTTTCCTGTTCAAAAGGCCGCTGACAATATCAAACTGCTTTTTTACAGAGGGTATGACTTCGTACTTAAATTCTTTTGGCAAAAAAGGCAGAGTCTCCAGGCTCCACCTTTTCAGCTTCTCATCATATTTTTCCGGGTAGCTCATTGTGACCAGATGGCCCACGCACCAGGTGATCACCGTATTTTCTGATTCCAGATAACCGTCATGCCTCTGGGTTCGCACCTTCAGGGCTTTGGCGAATTCCTGGGCCACACTGGGTTTCTCTGCTATAAATAATGATTTGCCCATAAAAGCTCCTCTTTTTGATTGCTCATTCATGTTGGTCTGCTTTGCTGTTTTGTCTGCTGCAATATGCATAGGCATCGAGTTACCAGCTAACACATACCCTTTATCTTATCACAACTTACACAAGCATACAACATGATTTTCCTGACAGCAAAAACCTTATAAGTACTCAG
>DWUX01000232.1 GCA_019120545.1 Candidatus Blautia stercoripullorum
TATGTCCTTTACGTGGCACGTTACTTCCCTCCTTAATCATTTTCGATTAAATCATAGGTACTCACACAAACTATTCTGCATGTTCGCACTCGGTAGCTTCTCTATATAAACCCGCAGCCACTCATGGGCTTATGGAATCCCGGTACAATTTAATAGTTCTCTGTGACTTCTATGAATTCATCATAACAGCCTGGGCCGTTATTCTGGATTTATAAATTTAGTCGCTTAATTATTTTTTCGGTCTCTTAGCGCCGTATTTAGAACGGGCCTGACGTCTGTTAGCAACGCCTGCAGTATCCAATGTACCACGGATGATGTGGTATCTGGTACCAGGTAAGTCTTTTACCCTACCGCCACGGATCAGAACAACGCTGTGCTCCTGTAAGTTGTGACCTTCTCCTGGAATGTAGCTTGTTACTTCGATTCCATTTGAAAGACGAACTCTGGCGATCTTTCTAAGAGCTGAGTTAGGCTTCTTAGGTGTAGCAGTCTTAACAGCAGTACATACACCTCTCTTCTGTGGAGAAGACATATCGGAAGTTTTTTTCCGTAAAGAGTTGTAGCTCTTCTGAAGTGCAGGTGCTGTAGACTTCTTGGTTGTAGTCTGGCGTCCTTTTCTTACTAACTGATTAAATGTTGGCATTCCTTTTCACCTCCTGTAAAATTTGCGGGTCCTTCTATTTTATATAGAAGAAATAGTGGCTGCCAGTTATTCATCCTTATGAATAAACTTTTTCGCACACAAAAAAAACTTGCGTATTTTTGCACGCTCCCTCATTATATCTATCACGAATTTCTCTGTCAAGGATTTTTTTCAAAATTTTCTAATTTTGTTTCTAAAATACGCATAACAGACTGATCCAGCCTTTCTTCTGAGATGGTTCCGCTGTTAACTGCCTGCAGGATTCCTTCATAAGCAGACTGAAAATCTTCCGGCATCAGGATCATATCCGCACCTGCCTGAAATGCCATAACCGCCGCCTGGGCAGAGTCATAGCGGTCTGTAATAGCTCCCATATTCATGGCATCTGTAATAATGATCCCATTATATCCCATTTCTCCTCTGAGAAGATCTGTAATGAATTCTGAGGACAGAGATGCCGGCAGATCCTGGGAGACAGCATTGGGTGCGGAAATATGTGATACCATCACAAAATCTGTCCCAGCCTTAATTCCCTTTTGGAAGGGGATCAGATCACTGTTTCTCATTTCTTCCAGGGTTTTCTCTGTATAGGCATACCCTTCATGAGTATCCCCTTCTGTCTGTCCATGTCCTGGAAAATGTTTTATGCAGGCAGATATCCCCTGATCCTGGAAGCCGGCTACCGCATCAGCGGTCATCTCTCCCACCAGATCGGGATCTGTTCCAAAAGACCTGTCTCCGATCACGGTATTCTGAGGGTTGCTTATAACATCTGCGTCCGGAGCAAAGTCCATATTAAATCCCAGATCCTTCAAATAAGAAGCAATGGTTTCTCCTGCCTCATATGCCTGTTCCGGATCTCCGGTATCTCCTATGCTTCTCATACTGTCATATCTTGTCACCTGAAACTGAGGATTTTCCGCCACTCTGGCTACCTGTCCGCCCTCCTCATCTACTCCAAGCCAGACCGGGATCTTCATTACTTCCTGTGAGTATTCCCAGGTATTTCCAAGCATAGATCTGGTCTGTTCAGGTTCCAGGATATTTTTTGAGAAATATACGATACCGCCTACCGGATAAGTCTCCAGAGCCTGACGGGTGGCATCTCCTGCCACAGTAGCCGTATCTACTCCGGTAATATCTTCCGGAGTAACAAAAAATATCTGTGCCGCTTTTTCCTCCAGCGTCATAGACTCTAATATTTTTTCTGCTTCTGTTTTATTCTCTTCCCCGGCAGCTTCTTCAGGATCTGCCGTCTGCACTTCCTGAACTACCGCCACAGAATTCTGCTCTCTTTTATTCCTTATGGTAAGCATTGCCAGTATTGCGGAAAGTACGACAATGACCCCAAACATAATCCCTAAAATTATTTTTCCGGCATTTTTTTTCTTCATTTAATCTCTCCTTACTGCGAAAAAAGAGCTGCCGCATAAAGCCTGTATCAGGAATCTTTAGTGCGACAGCTCCTTTTGCTTATTCTTCGATTAATTCAGCTTCTTCTTCATCCTCAGAAAGCTCTGCTTCTTCTTCCAGAACGCTTTCATCCAGAACATCCTGATTTTCTTCAGGTTCTTCCTGAATATCTTCTTCCAGATCCAGAGTATCTTCTTCTTCCTCAGGAATAACATCTGTATCCAGACGGATATTCGCATATTTCTTCATACCGGTTCCTGCAGGGATCAGTTTACCGATCAGTACATTTTCCTTCAGGCCGATAAGAGGGTCGATCTTTCCTTTGATCGCCGCTTCTGTGAGGACTTTTGTCGTCTCCTGGAAGGAGGCTGCTGACAAGAAAGAATTGGTTGCCAGAGAAGCCTTTGTAATACCGAGCATTACCTGTTTTCCTTCTGCAGGTTCCTTTCCTTCTGCAATAAGCTCCTGGTTCTTTTCCTCAAAATCCAGAACATCCACCAGTGTTCCCGGCAGGAAGTCCGCATCTCCGTTATCCTCCACACGGATCTTCTTCAGCATCTGGCGGACAATAACCTCGATGTGCTTATCATTGATCTCAACACCCTGGAGACGGTAAACTCTCTGTACCTCACGGAGCATGTAATCCTGTACTGCACGAACACCCTTGATACGGAGGATATCGTGAGGATTTACGGAACCTTCGGTCAGTTCGTCTCCGGCTTCCAGATAATCTCCGTCCTGAACTTTGATACGGGAACCGTATGGAATCAGGTAAGTCTTAGATTCTCCGCTCTCATTGTCTGTCACAATGATCTCACGTTTCTTCTTGGTATCCTTTAATGTGGCTACACCCTTGATCTCTGTGATAATGGCAAGTCCCTTAGGCTTTCTTGCCTCAAAAAGCTCCTCTACACGAGGAAGACCCTGGGTGATATCGCCGCCGGCCACACCGCCGGTATGGAAGGTACGCATGGTCAGCTGTGTACCTGGCTCACCGATAGACTGGGCTGCGATAATACCAATAGATTCGCCAACCTGTACCGGCTCGCCGGTAGCCATGTTGGCACCGTAACATTTCGCGCAGACGCCGATCTTGCATTTACAGGTAAGGATGGTACGGATCTTCACTGCATCGTAAGGCTTGCCGTCTTCTCTTACTCCTTCTTTTACCACACGGGCGGCACGTTTCGGAGTGATCATATGGTTGGCCTTAACGATCACATTGCCGTCTTTATCTTTAATAGTCTCGCAGGAGAAACGTCCTGTGATACGTTCCTGAAGACTTTCGATCTCTTCTTTTCCGTCTGCAAAGGCTTTTACCCACATACCTGGGATCTCATCTTTGCCCTCACAACAGTCTACTTCCCGAACGATCATTTCCTGGGAAACGTCAACCAGACGTCTGGTCAGATAACCAGAGTCGGCTGTACGAAGAGCGGTATCGGACAGACCTTTACGTGCTCCATGGGCGGACATAAAGTATTCCAGTACGTCCAGACCTTCAC
>DWUX01000233.1 GCA_019120545.1 Candidatus Blautia stercoripullorum
CGACAAATTCGCATAAAATGTATAAATATTCCTGATATATGTTTTGCTATGCTCCATATTATATAGGACAAGGTAGATTTTTATGAGAATATTACTGGTAGAAGACGATAAAGATTTATGCCAGGCCCTGCTGATCCACTTTAAGGACCAGGGCTATGACACAGATATCTGCAATAATGGAACAGACGGGCTTTTCTATGCCCTTCAGAATGTCTATGATCTGATGATCCTGGACCGTATGCTTCCAGAACTGGACGGACTGACTCTGCTGAATACCATAAGGAAAAGAGGGATCCAGACCCCGGTGATCCTGGCCACTGCCATGGATTCACTGGACGATAAGATCCATGGCCTGGACGAAGGTGCAGACGACTATATCACCAAGCCTTTTGCTCCGGAAGAACTTCTGGCCCGTATCCGGGCCCTTACCCGAAGGCCTCGGCAGCTCCAGGCTCCAGGCAAACTGATCTGGAAGGATCTGGCTTTTGATCCTCAGAAGCTGGAACTTTCCTGCGGAAAAAACACCCTGTCTCTTTCTAAAAAAGAGGCCGGACTTATGGAATATTTCCTGAAAAATCCTGAACAGTGTCTGAAAAGAGCTGTCCTTCTCTCCTATGTATGGGGAGCGGATACCGAAGTGGAGGAAGGGAATCTGGACAATTATATCTATTTTCTCCGAAGGCGTCTCCGCACCTTAAAGACGAAAGCAAAGATCACTACCGTCCACGGGGTGGGCTACAAACTGGAAACAGAGGAGGAAACATAAATGTTCCGGAAACTTCAGAAAAAACTGACCTTCTTCTATTCTATGACCTGCGGGATCATTCTTGCCGGTATCCTTCTGGTCTGCTTCTTTTATATGAAGGGAGCTGTAGAATCCAGGAACCAGGCTCTGTTTTCCAGTCTGTTCCTGAATCTTTCCAACCAGTTCCAGTCCCTGTCCTTTTTCTCCGATCACTGGCTTTCCCAGATGGAAACGGATAACCGTCTGATCATACACATAGAAGAAAACGGAGATCCCATCTTCTTTCCCGGGGCCTGGGATCCGGCTACTGACCGGGAAACGCTGATCCAAAACGCTCTGGAACAGGCCTCCCTGGAAGGGCTGTCCGGTACCAATCTTTCTCCCGGAAGCGCCCGGCAGACCTCTCTTTTCTACATCACTGGGAATTCCGGAGATTATTACTGCGGTATGGCCCTTCAGTCCGCCACAGAAACAGGAGAAAAAACCCTTCTTGTCCTTCAGGATATTACCCAGGCAGAAAGACAGACCCTTTTTCAGGGCCTGTTCTTTGCCGGGGCAGGAATCCTGGGATTTCTCCTTCTGGGCCTGGTAAGCTGGAAATTTGTAGGCAAGACCCTGGTCCCCCTAAAGGAAAATAAAGAAAAACAGGCAGAATTTATCGCCGCCGCTTCTCATGAGCTCCGCTCTCCCCTGGCCGTGATCCAGGCCAGCGCCTCAGCTATAAAAACCTCTCCTGAGGATATTCCTGCCATGGTAGAAAATATTGAAAAAGAGTGCTCCCGTATGAGCACTCTGATCCGTGATCTGCTGATCCTGGCCTCTGCCGATTCAAAAAAATGGAATCTTACCCTGGATCTCTGTGACGGAGATACCATTTTACTGGACGTCTATGAGATTTATCAGCCCCTGTGCAGACAGAATCAGATCCCTCTCAACCTAAAGCTGCCAGACATCGAGCTGCCCAAGATCCGCTGCGACAAAAACCGGATCATCCAGATCCTCTCGGTCCTTATGGACAACGCCATGTCCTACACCGGCCAAGGAAAATCCATAGACCTGGAAATCTTCCTTGAGAAAAAGTATCTCTGCTTCTCGGTAGCAGACCATGGAAAAGGCATTCCCGATCAGGAAAAAGAGGCGGTCTTCGACCGGTTCTATCAGCAGGACAGATCCCGGAACCAGAAAGGCCATTTCGGCCTGGGCCTTCCTGTGGGAAAAGAACTGGCAAAACTCCACAAAGGAGATCTGATCCTGAAAGACACCCCGGGGGGAGGCTGTACTTTTCTTTTAAAGATTCCGTATGGGGAATGATATTCAAAGAGCTGCAAAATTCAAGGCCACCGTCTTAGCCGGTGGCCTAAAGCCGTAGTCCATAAAAGTCAGATATCGTCAAAAGAATAAAATTCCTATCAGAAACTCATATCCCAGCCATATGGAATATGCACCTTGAAGAAGCAGAAAAAGGATTTCCCACCACTTCCACTGCTCCTTTTTTCGGATCTTTCTTACCAGAAAAAGCAACAGAAAGACAACCGCCCATAGAAAAAGAGCTGCCAGGATTCCTGTAAAAAACACTTGCCCAAAAAGTCCCTTCTGAATCTGAATAAAATGAAACAGCAGATAAAGCAAAAGTTCTGCTGCATAGATTATATAAAGTTTTTTTCCATTCATAGGATTCTCCTTAGTTGATTCATTGTCTTTCTGCTGTTTTTTACAAAGTCACTGCTTGGATTCCTGCAGTTTATTTTGGTACTTTTCCTGCTCTTCTTCCGGAATCCCAAGGGCCTTCATGGATTCTTTTGCATTCCAGCCAGTGTTTTTCATAAGATTCTTAATATTTTCTAACTGGGTAGATTTTGTGCCCTGCTCATGTCCCTGTCGGAAACCTTCTTCTCTCACAAATTTCATGTGTTCTTCCTGATTATACTCATACAGACACACCTTGATCACCTCCGCTCTGTTTTTCTCCAGAAAATCTCTGAGGATCTCTTCGTTAATACATTCTGTCACTGCTCTCTCTACAGCCTCCTCCAAGACCATGGTCTTTGCATACTTTCTGACCCGCTCCACAAACTCTGCATACTCCCGCAGAGTTTTGCTAGTACAGCGTTCGCTAAATAACTGGACCAAG
>DWUX01000234.1 GCA_019120545.1 Candidatus Blautia stercoripullorum
TGTAACACCTCCTACCTGTTAAACACAACAAGTTTAACACATGCCTGGGAGGATTTCAACCGTTTTTCTCAATGTTTTTTCCAGGGGCTTATATATAAACCATGTTCCCCCAAACGATCTTCAATAGCCAGCAGACGGTTATATTTGGCTGTTCTTTCGCCTCTGCATGGAGCTCCTGTCTTGATCTGTCCTGCTCCCATAGCTACTGCCAGATCAGCGATAAAAGTGTCCTCGCTTTCTCCTGAACGGTGGGAGATCACCGGATTCCACCCTGCTTTCTGGGTCATTCTCACCGCCGCCACCGCCTCTGTTAAAGTGCCGATCTGATTCACCTTAATAAGAACGGCATTCCCCGCTTTTTCGCAGATTCCTTTGCTGATTCTTTTCACATTGGTCACAAAAAGGTCATCACCTACAAGCTGTACCCTGCTGCCCAGCCTTTCTGTCATTAATTTCCATCCTTTCCAGTCTTCTTCCCAGAGTCCGTCTTCTATAGAGACAATTGGATACTCATCTAAAAGTTTTTCATAGTAGTCCACCATTTCCTCCGCTGTCCTGACAATCTTTTTTCCTATCATACAAGATTCTCCCGGAAAGTAATAGGCCTTCTCCTCCTCCATGTAAAGTTCACTTGCTGCCGCATCCATAGCAAAAGAAATATCCTTTCCCGGTTCGTATCCCGCCTTTCTCGCCGCCAGGCTCATAAAATCAAAGATTTCTCTGGCGTCCTTAACATCCGGAGCAAATCCCCCTTCATCCCCTACTGCAGTAGACAGATTTTTTTCTTTTAAGATGGATTTCAGTTTCTGATAAGTTTCCCCGCACATCCTGAGGCCCTCCTGAAAACAGCAGGCCCCCACGGGCATGATCATAAATTCCTGGAAATCCACGGTATTATCCGCATGTTTTCCTCCATTTAAAATATTCATCATAGGCACCGGCATCCGGTCAGTAATGCAGCCTCCCAGATACTGATACAAAGGCAGACGGAGAGCCTTAGCTGCCGCATCAGCCACTGCCAGAGAAACTCCCAGCATAGCGTTTGCTCCCAGTTCCTCTTTATTTTCTGTCCCGTCAGCTTCCAGGATCAATCTGTCTATCTGACTCTGGTCCAAAGCATTTTCTCCCAGAACAGCGTCGGCCAGCCTGCTGTTTACGTTGCTGACTGCTTTCTGCACACCCAGGCCCTGATAACGGTCATCACCGTCTCTCAGCTCCAGAGCTTCAAATTTTCCTGTAGAAGCGCCGGAAGGCACAATGGCCCTGCCTGTATATCCTTCTTTACCTACGATTCCTTCGCCTACCGTAACCTCAACCTCCACTGTAGGATTTCCTCTGGAGTCCAGCACTTCTCTTCCATATACTTTTCTGATCGGCAAATATCGTTCCATAGTAATACCTCCTGATTATTTTCAGCATCTTTTTTGTTTCCATTCCAGAGCCAGAAGGCAGGTGGCGCTGACGCCCCATAAAAGCAGCAGTTCTATATAGGAATTCCTGTCGCCTGTTTTCCCGCTCTGTCCTTCTCCATATCCCTTCAGAGACATTCCTGTTTCTCTCTCCTTAGTCTCATACTCTAAACAGGTTCTCTTGTTTCCTATCCGAACTTCTTCGTTGGTTATCTGTTTTCCTTTACTGCACTGTATTTCTGTTTCATACTTTTTCTGTTCCAATGGATAATATTCCCCGAATTCTCTTTCCCAAACCTGGTTTTTTCCTGGAAAAATATTCAGGAACATTTCCGAAGCAGCTCCTGTATACGGATTTATTTTTTCTCCTTTAGGTACCGGACAGCAAATACCAAACAGCAGTGGAAGAATCAGAGTCAGAATCCATTGTTTTCGTTTTTTTCTGTTTTTTATAGTTTCTCCTCTCTCAGGAAAACAAGACAGTACAAAATCTGGAATTCAAAGTTCCTCGCAGCATGAACAAATAGACAGACAAGCGTGTTCCCTTTCATCGCTGCCCACGGAAATAGCTTTTTCTCCTTGTTTCTGTTCTGCTTCCCTGTATGTATAATTGGAAATTTTGGCCGGACGGCCGGATTTGAAAATAAATTATTTGAAATGTGTTTTCATCATAGCATCAGAGATTCACAAAGACAATATCGGAATACTCCACAAAATTCACTGTCTCTAAAAAGCTTAAATTTAGTAAATATAGAAAAAGATTCTGGCCGGAGAATCCTCCGTCCAGAATCTTTCAAGACAGGCTGAATACCAGACCTGTATATTATTTCTTGATCAGCAGAGATTTGCCTGTCATTTCCGCAGGCTGTTCCATACCCATCATTTCGATCAATGTAGGTGCGATATCTGCCAGGCAGCCGCCTTCTCTTAATGTGTAAGAAGGATCTGCATTTACCAGGATAAAAGGCACTGGATTTGTTGTATGCGCGGTAAAAGGAGCGCCAGTTTCATAATCCACAAGCTGCTCTGCATTTCCATGGTCTGCACAGATAAACATCTGACCGTCCACTTCTTTGATAGCTTCTACAGCTCTGCCCACACACTCATCTACTGTCTCGATAGCTTTAATCGCTGCTGCTTCTACACCTGTGTGTCCTACCATATCCGGATTTGCAAAGTTAATGATGATCACATCATATTTTCCAGATTTGATAGCTTCTACCAGTTTGTCGCATACCTCATAAGCGCTCATTTCCGGTTTCAGGTCATAAGTAGCTACTTTTGGAGATTTAACCAGAATCCTGTCTTCTCCTTCATTAGGTTCCTCAACGCCCCCATTGAAGAAGAAAGTTACATGGGCATATTTCTCTGTCTCAGCGATACGGGCCTGTTTCAGTCCGTTGGCCGCAAGAAATTCCCCAAAAGTATTCTTAATAGAAACCTTGTGGAAAGCCACTTCTGTATTTGGGATAGTAGGATCATATTCTGTGAAGCATACATAGGTAAGATCCAGTCTCTTTTCTCTCTCAAATCCGTCAAATTCATCAGCACAGAAAGCTCTGGTGATCTCTCTTGCTCTGTCCGGGCGGAAGTTAAAGAAGATAACGGAATCTTTGTCCTGGATGGTTCCCACCGGCTGTCCGTCTTTTACGATCACGGTAGGAACTACAAATTCATCGGTCTTTCCTTCTTCATAAGAAGCCTTTACAGCGCATACCGGGCACTCCGCCTGAACGCCTTCGCCCTTTGTCAGCGCTTTGTATGCCAGTTCCACACGGTCCCAGCGGTTATCTCTGTCCATAGCATAGTAACGTCCCATCACGGAAGCTACCTGTCCTACGCCCAGCTCTTTCATTTTGTCATTCAATTCCTGGATATAACCTTTGCCTCCTGTAGTAGGAGTATCTCTTCCATCCAGGAAGCAGTGTACAAATACTTTTTCCAATCCTTCTCTTTTGGCCAGCTCCAGCAGTCCGAAAAGATGTGTAATATGACTGTGAACGCCTCCGTCGGAAAGAAGTCCGAAAAGATGAAGGGAAGCATTGTTTTCCTTTGCATTATGAACGGCTTTTAAAAGAGCCTCGTTCTTAAAGAAATCTCCGTCCTGAATCTCTTTGGTGATCCTGGTAAGCTCCTGATATACAATACGGCCTGCGCCCATGTTCAGATGTCCTACTTCAGAATTTCCCATTTGTCCCTCA
>DWUX01000025.1 GCA_019120545.1 Candidatus Blautia stercoripullorum
AAAGAAGCAGAACGGATTACTGGGATAAAGCCTATGCTTACCATTTCTGAGGCAGAGCCTATCGGCCCAGGAAGCCTTCTGGATCTGCTGATCCTTCTTCCCTGTACGGGAAATACCATTGCAAAACTGGCGAA
The DNA here is from genome assembly GCA_019120545.1 of Candidatus Blautia stercoripullorum. GTDB lineage: Bacteria > Bacillota > Clostridia > Lachnospirales > Lachnospiraceae > Blautia > Blautia stercoripullorum. The sequence continues at coordinate 135 of DWUX01000025.1, forward strand.
CGGCATTACGGATACGCCGGCTCTTATGGCTGCCAAAGCACATCTGAGAAATGAAAAACCACTTCTTTTATCTATTTCCACCAACGACGCCTTAGGCATGAATATGAAGAACATCGGACTGCTGTTAAATGCGAAGCACATCTACTTTATCCCCTTTGGTCAGGATAATCCCCAGAAAAAGCCGAATTCCATGATCGCTCACACGGAACTGCTGATTCCGGCGGCCCAGGCGGCTCTTGAAGGAAAGCAGTACCAGCCTTTGATCATGGGAGGGTGAAAGGCTGAAAGAAGATTTTGTATACACAGAGGAGACAGGGAAAAAATGAGAAAATCTCCATTATGAAAAAGGAGGGCATATGTGTGGAATAGGAGGATTTTCCAGCAGCCGGGCGGCTTATACCCAAGAGTCAGGAAAGTGGCCCAGGATACTGGAGAGTATGAACCGTGCGCAAAAGAGAAGGGGTCCTGATGAGGAAGGGATTTTCCTGGAGAAAAAATGCGGTCTGGCCCATGTAAGGCTCTCGATCATTGACCTGGAGCGAGGCACACAGCCTATGACAAGAAGGGCAGGAGAAAAGAGCTGTACCATAGCTTATAATGGGGAAATATATAATATGAAAACCCTCCGGAAGGAACTGGAGAGAAAAGGCGTCCTTTTCACTACCAACAGTGATACGGAGGTGATCCTTCAGGGATATCTCACAGAGGGAGAAGAGTTTATAGAGAAGCTGAACGGTATATTTGCCATAGCTCTCTGGGACCAGAAAGAGGAGGCCCTGTATCTTTTTCGGGACCGGGCTGGAGTAAAGCCTCTGTTTTACACTATCCAGGGAGATACCCTGGTATTCGCTTCAGAGATGAAAGGTCTGTTCCAGTATCCTGGAGTGGAGGCTGTAGCAGATCGAGAGAGCCTTTGCGAAATTTTTGCTCTGGGACCGGCGAAATCTTACGGAAAAGGAGTTTTTCGGAATATACTGGAGGTAGAAGGTGGCAGCCGTCTCCTCTGGAAGGAGGGAAGACTGAAGGAGCGGAAATACTGGCAGCTTCAGAGCCTTCCCCATGAAGACAGCTTTGAAGAGACAGTAGAAAAAACTTCCTGGCTGGTGGAAGACGCAGTAAAGCTTCAGATGCTTTCTGATATCCCGATCTGCACCTTTCTTTCCGGAGGCATAGACAGTTCTCTGGTTACAGCTATCTGTGCCAGAGAACTGAAGAAGCAGGGAAAGGTACTGCACACATTCTCCTTTGATTTTCAGGGAAATGAAAAGTACTTTAAGGCCAATGCCTTCCAGCCGTCTCAGGACCGGCCCTGGGTAGAAAAAATGGTAGAATTTTCCGGTACCAGCCACCATTTCCTTACCTGTGGAAATCAGGAGATGATCGACTGTCTCTATAAAGCTGTAGACGCCAGAGACCTTCCCTGTATGGCAGATGTAGAATCTTCTATGCTTTATTTCTGTTCTCTGGTGGCAGAGCATAATAAGGTTACTTTAACAGGAGAATGTGCGGACGAAATCTTTGGAGGCTATCCCTGGTTCCATAAGCAGGAGGCCTTTGATACCCATGCCTTTCCCTGGTCCCCGGATATGAAGGTGAGACAGACACTTCTGTCTGAGGAACTGCTCCATGTTCTCCCTATGGAAGACTATGCCAGAGCCGCCTATGAAAAGACTATTGGGGAGACGCCGGTACTTCCAGAAGAAGGTCCACAGGAAAAAAGGCGTCGGGAAATTTCTTATCTGAACCTGAAATGGTTTATGGCCACCCTTCTGGACCGGATGGACCGGACAGCTATGTATTCCGGATTGGAGGCCAGAGTGCCTTTTGCAGACCATCGGATCATAGAATATGTGTGGAATGTGCCCTGGTCCATGAAATGCAGGGATGGAGTGGTGAAAGCCCTTCTTAGAAAAAGCGGAGAAGGAAAACTTCCAAAGGAAGTCCTCTGGAGGAGAAAAAGCCCTTACCCCAAAACCTACCATCCCGATTATGAGGCTATGCTGGGAGCAAGACTTCTGGAAGTTCTGGCAGATCCGGGGGCGCCTATAAGACAGATGGTGGATAAGAAAAAGGCAGAAAAGTTTGTGGAAAGTCCCTCAGATTATGGAAGACCCTGGTACGGACAGCTGATGGCAGGTCCTCAGATGCTGGCCTATATGCTCCAGGTCAATTACTGGCTGGAAAAATATCAGGTCCGGATCCTGCTGTGAGTTGTTGTCTGAGAAGATCCATGATAAAATATAGAAAAAAGAGAGGCAGTTTTTTATTGGAAAGAGAACTGCCCATAAATACGGGAAAGGAGAAAACTATGGGAATTACAGTGGAAGATCACAAGGCAGTATATTATGATGAGAATCAGGAAATGAAAGGAGAAGTGACGTTTCCTTCTATTGATCAGGATACAGTAGATATTAACCATACTTTTGTGGATCCTTCTTTAAGAGGAATGGGTATGGCGGGAAAGCTTATGGAGGCAGCTGCGGGAGAGATCCGCAGACAGGGAAAGAAGGCAGTCCTTACCTGTTCTTATGCAGTAAGATGGTTTGACAGCCATAAGGAGTATCAGGATATCCTGAAATAAAAATACCCGGGAGAAAAGTTATGAACCAGAAATTTTTACAGCAGCTTACAGATTTTATTTTTGTGGAGGATCTGCCGGAGAAATCAGATATCATTTTTATTCCCGGCAGCGGTTTTCCTCAGCTTGGAGAAGAAGCGGCCAGTCTTTATCACAGGGATTACGCTCCTTACATCCTTCCCTCCGGAAAGTACAGTATTTTAACCGGACATTTCGGGGGAGTCCAAGAAAAGGAAGAGCTTTATTCTGGAAAGTATGAGACTGAATGGGAATTCCTGAAGGAAGTCCTGCTAAAGAATCAGGTGCCGGAAAGTGCTGTCCTCCGAGAGGATCAGGCCACCTATACTTATGAGAATGCCATTTATTCCAGACAGGTTACCGACAGCCTGGGGATGGAGATCCGGAGAGCCATTCTCTGCTGCAAGCCTTATCATGCCAGAAGAAGCCTTCTCTATTACCAGCTTCTCTATCCGGACACCAGATTCCTGGTATGTCCGGTGAGAGAAAGCGATGTAACAAGAGAAAACTGGTATCTCACAGAAGAGGGGACCAGGATCGTTCTGGGAGAGATTGAGCGGATCGGCGTTCAGTTTCATGAGATTATGAGAGAGATGAGGGAAGCCGATGGCGCTGAAAACTCTTCAGAATGATCTTTCTGGCCCGGGCGGCTTCGTCCCGGGAAAGATTTTTCATGCCCTTTAAGGGATAGGAAAGATTCAGTTCTTCGTATTTCCCTTCTCCCATATTGTGATAGGGCAGGACTTCCAGCCCTTTTATGTTTGGGTGCCCTGCCATGATCCTTCCCACTTCTTCCAGTTCCCGGAAAGAGTCGGTAAAGCCTTTGACGATCACATGGCGGATGATCACGGGAACTTTTTCTTTTGTGGTCAGATCCAGAAAATCCAGCACCGGGGCCTGGGGCTGTCCGGTGAGGCTTTTATGTTCTTCCGGGAAAGCATGTTTAATATCCAGAAGGATAAGGCTGGTAGATTTCAGAAGCCTTTGGTATTCTTCCTTCCGGTCTTTTCGGTAAAGAATGCCGGAGGTATCCAGGCAGGTATGGATATGCCTGGCACCGGCCTGTTCAAAGAGTTCTGTAAGAAAGGCGAGCTGCATAAGGGGCTCTCCCCCGGTTGCAGTAATGCCTCCTTTCTGATAAAAACTTTTGTTTTTCTTATAAATTTCCAGGAGTTCTTCCACTGTCACAGGGGTTCCCCCTTTTGGGGTCCAGGTATCCGGATTGTGGCAGTACAGACAGCGCATGGGACAGCCCTGGAAAAACACCGTCAGGCGTATTCCAGGGCCGTCAACTGTACCAAAACTCTCTATGGAGTGGATATATCCCTGCTTTTTACATTCCTTCATGGAAGGTCCGGGAGATAACCTCGTCCTGCTGTTCTTTTGTCAGCTTATGGAAATTTACCGCATATCCGGATACACGTACCGTAAGCTGTGGATATTTTTCCGGATGCTTCTGAGCATCCAGAAGGGTTTCTTTTGTGAAGACATTTACATTTAAGTGATGTCCTCCCTTTTCTGCGTAGCCATCCAGCAGGTTTACCAGATTGTCTATCTGTGCGTCACTGATTTTCATGATTTTGTCCTCCTGTTTGATTTCATATATTTATTATGTTTTTTGATTTCCGAAAGTCTGTCTTAGGAAGGACTGTCCTATTCTGTCTCCAATTCTGAGCCGGGTTCGCAGCAGGCGCAGTCTCTGTCCAGTTCAAAGGCGATGTCGTCAAAGAAGATTGCGTCTTCCTTGCCCAATGCTCCAGGGATGATAGAGAAGGTATTGGAAATACCGTCCTGGGCGTCCTTAAAGGGCAGTTTTGACACAGAGCTTAGAGAAGCTACGGCTCCGTGACTGTCTCTGTGGTGCATGGGATTGGCTCCCGGTGCAAAGGCTTCTCCGGCCTTTCTTCCATCAGGAGTAGAACCGGTGGCTTTTCCGTAAACTACATTGGAAGTAATGGTCAGGATAGAAGTGGTAGGGATACCGCCCCGGTAGGTATGGTTGCCTTTTATATAGGACATAAATTCATGGACAATATCGTAGGCAATGCTGTCTGCCCGGTCGTCGTCATTGCCGTATTTTGGAAAGTCTCCTTCCACTTCGTAGTCTACGACAATACCGTTTTCCTCCCGGATGGTCTTTACTTTTGCGTATTTAATGGCGGAAAGAGAATCTGCCACTACAGAGAGGCCTGCGATTCCCGTAGCGAACCAGCGGGTGACTTTTTTGTCGTGGAGAGCCATCTGGATACGTTCATAGCAGTATTTGTCATGCATATAATGAATGATATTCAAGGTATTTACATAGACCTGGGCCAGCCATTTCATCATATCCCGGAACCGTTCCATGACCTCCTCGTATTCCAGATATTCAGAGGTGACAGGCCGGAATTTCGGCCCTATTTGCTTTTTAGATACTTCGTCTACCCCTCCGTTGATCGCGTAAAGCAGGCATTTGGCCAGATTTGCCCTGGCGCCGAAGAACTGCATTTCTTTTCCGATCCGCATGGAAGATACACAGCAGGCAATGGCGTAATCGTCGCCGTGGGTTACCCGCATAAGATCATCATTTTCATACTGGATAGAAGAGGAAGCGATGGAGGTTTTGGCACAGAAACGTTTGAAATTCTGCGGCAGTCTTGTAGACCACAGTACAGTCAGGTTGGGTTCCGGTGCCGTTCCCAGATTTTCCAGGGTGTGGAGATAGCGGTAGGACATTTTAGTCACCATATGCCGTCCGTCGATCCCCATGCCGCCGATGGATTCTGTGACCCAGGTAGGATCTCCGGAAAACAGAGCATTGTATTCCGGGGTCCTGGCAAATTTTACCAGACGCAGTTTCATGATAAAATGATCTACAAACTCCTGGATCGCTTCTTCTGTGAAAGTTCCATTCGCAAGATCCCTCTGGGCATAGATATCCAGGAAAGTAGAGGTTCTGCCCAGAGACATGGCGGCGCCGTTCTGTTCTTTGATAGCAGCCAGATAGCCAAAATACAGCCACTGAATAGCTTCCTGGACATTGGCTGCGGGCCGGGAAATATCGAAGCCGTAAATATGTCCCAGTTCTTTTAATTCCTTTAATGCTTTGATCTGTTCGGAGAGCTCCTCTCTTTCCCTGGTAACATCAGAATACATGATGGTCCTGGTAGTGTCTTTCTGCTGCTGCTTATCCTGGATCAGACGGTCTACACCATAGAGAGCCACTCTCCGGTAATCTCCGATGATCCTTCCCCGTCCGTAGGCGTCGGGAAGACCGGTGATGATATGGCTGGAGCGGCAGGCGCGCATTTCAGGGGTATAAGCGTCGAAAACTCCCTCATTGTGAGTCTTCCTGTGCTTTGTAAAGAATTCTACGATCTGAGGATCCACATGATAGCCGTGATCTTCGCAGGCTTTTACTGCCATACGGATACCGCCGTAGGGCTGGAGCGAGCGTTTGAAAGGTTTATCTGTCTGAAAACCTACAATGGTTTCTTTATCTTTGTCCAGGTATCCGGGGCCATGGGAAGTAATGGTGGATATGATTTTGGTATCCATATCCAGAACGCCGCCTTTGGCCTGTTCTTCCTTTGCCAGGTCCATAACCTGGTCCCACAGGTCTTTTGTTTTTTGGGTTGGTTTCTGGAGAAAATCTTCATTTCCGTCATAGGGGGTATAATTTTTCTGGATAAAATCCCGGACGTTGATCTCTTTTTCCCAGATACCGCCGTGAAAAGATTCCCATTCTTTGAACATCTTATATATTGCCTCCTATTGTAATTTTATTCCCGCGGGCAACGAGTCGAAGTCAAGCGGATATGTTTGCATGTCCATCTGACTTCCAGATTTAGCGGTTAGTTTAAAATAACTAAAACCATATGTGGATTTTATAATATTATACAAAAAAAGTCAAGAATCTGACATGTACATAATCAGATACAAAAAAGCAGGAATATCTATACTAAGTATTTGAAGATACTGTATAAATATTCCTGCCAGATAATTCAAAAAATTGTTTGAGACAGACGCGGACAGCTATTTGGCGGGAGTCTCATGGTGTTCAGGAAGTTCTTCCGGTGTATCCAGAGAATCGGAAACCTCTTCTTCTTCATTATGAGGCTCATATTTTGCAAAAACTTTCCGAAAAGTAATAGAATTGAAATAGGAAATAACTGCAAATCCCATTAAAACCCAAAGCATGCTTCCGTAAACCAAAGTAGTGGTTGTAAGGAAGGTGACAACGACTAAAGCTATCGGACATACGATCATCAGCAGCGTCCAGGGCAGATTCAGTATTGCGATCAGCAGAGAATTTTTGAAAATATTTTTCAGGCTGTTCTGAAATCTTGCCAGATATGGAAAAAGGTAGGTAAAAATGATCAAATATATAACTGCTACGGCGCCGATCAAAACCTGAAAGATGCTGCGCATACTGTCTGGAAGCAGAGCAGCGGAACGATAATCCATATAAAGAAAAAGACCAATGACAGCCATGATCACCCAGATAATGGTAGCCTGCTTGAAATTTTCTTTAAAACCTTTAAAGAATCCTCTCACAATATAGGATTCTTCTCCTTTTACCATTTTCAGTGTAACGGAAAACACAGCGGTAATGGAAGCGCCGATGGTTACAATAGGAATACTGCAGACAATAGCCAGCAGATTAAGGATGATCAGGTCACATACTCTGGACAGAAAACGCATAACCGGACTGTCCATGCTAAAAAAACTGCTCATAAATAAAAGATCCTTTCTAATTATTGTTTATTTCTTTTTCTTTTTCATCAGTATTATGGCTTGGAGGAAGACAAATGCGGACAGAGGCGATCCGTGTCCGTTCAACTTTATCCGCTGTAAGCTGGACACCGGATTCTGTAACTACTGTTTCGCCCTCTTCAGGAAAGCGGTCCAGTTGTTCGATCATATAGCCGCCTATAGAGTCGTAATCTTCAGAAGACAGATCCAGATGAAGGGTTTCATTCAGATCATCAAGACGGGCAGAACCTACCGCCACGTATTCTCTTCCTGGAATGATTTCTTTAATTTCTTCTTCTTCCTGATCTTCATATTCATCATGGATATCTCCTACGATTTCTTCTACAAGGTTTTCCAGGGTAATGATTCCGGAGGTAGCACCGTATTCATCCAGGACAATAGCGAAGGAGACAGAGTTTTCTTTCATTTCCATAAGAAGTTCAGAGGTCTTTTTGTACTCATAAGTGAAATAAGGCTCCCGAAGAATTTTTTTCAGAGAAAAGTCTTCCTTATCACATAGCAGGAGATCTTTTATGTTGGCGATCCCCACAATATTGTCCGTGCTGTCTTTATATACAGGAAATCGGGTATGCTTGTCTTCACGGAATAAACGGATCAGGTCCTCATAGGTGCTGTTAATATCAGCGAAGGTTACATCAATTCTGGGAACCATGATATCTTCTGCTCTGGAATCGTCAAAATCAAAGACATTGTTGATCATCTGCCGCTCTTCTGTCTTGATTACTCCTTCTTCATGACCTACATTTACTAAAGTCCGCAGCTCATGTTCCGTGATCGTGCTGCTTTTGGCGTGGGGATCCGTACCTAACAGACGGAGAACCCCGCCGGAAATATGGTTCATAAGAAAAATAACCGGAGTCATAATAGTCATTAGGATATATATGGGCTTTGCATATGCGAGAGCCAGTCCTTCCCCATGTACTGAGGCGAGAGTTTTCGGTGTGATCTCACCGAAGATCAAAACCAGCAGGGTAATGATCCCTGTACTAATGCTTACCGCCGCATTTCCGAAAAGCCGCATAGTAAGAGTAGTAGCCAGAGAAGAAGCAGAAAGATTGACCACGTTGTTTCCGATCAGAATGGTGCTGAGAAGTTTTCCTGAATCTTCAATTACTTTCAGAAGAGTCTTAGCCCGGGCATCCCCTTCTTCACTGAGAGACTGTATGCGTATCTTGTTTACAGTTGTCATAGAAGTTTCTGCTGAAGAGAAGAAAGCCGAAAGACAGATTAAAATGATCAGGATCAGAAATTGTATGACATCACTGGAATCCAAATTTTTCAACTCCTTTGACAATATTATAGATTAAACTATACAGATTACTATACATGATTTACAAAATGTTTGCAACAAAACCGGGCGAAAAAAGTTGATTTTTAGGGGTGTCGAAAATTGAAAAACTGTGATATACTAATCCAGATAAAGTGTAAATTCCGTTTACATAGAATATATAAATTAATGAAGTTCAGCTTTTATGTTAGGAAAGGGAATGTTATTCATGAATAAAAACAGAAAAGGCTTACATAGAGTAACGGCAAATGTTCTGGGGCTGACCCTGGCATCTGTTATGGCGGCAGGTACTGTTGGAGAAACGGTTTCTGCGGTATCTGTTTTTGCCGCGGAGACTTCCAGAACTGAAAATACAAAAGAAGGCTCTGTCATATATCTAAATGGGACTCTTCCGGCGGAGAGCAAAGGAGATGGGAGCACAAAAGAAAAAGCGGTATCTTCTATGGAACAGGCTGTAAAACTTGCGGGAAGCCAGGGCACGGTTCTGATTTGCGGACAGGTCGTCATAGACAGCGAAAAAAGTATTGAGATACCGGAGGGCGTTGCCTTAAAAAGAGCGGAGGGCTTTACGGGAGCTTTGATCAAGATCACAGGAAAGGGCAGACTGACAGTTTCCGGAGGCAGTATTCAGCAGGAAGATGTGGATACCGCAGCGGCAGATTTAGGCGCGAAAGCTTTTACCATTGTAAAGGAACAGAAAAAGGAAGCTGGCAAGGTTTCTATGCCTTCTCAGATCACTTTGGATTCTACTGAGGAATGGAAGTCTTTTGATTTCTCAGAAGAAGGTTTTTCCGGCGATGGTTCTTTTTCCTGGGCTGCTAAAACTGCCCCGGGAGAGTATCAGTCTGTAGTCCAGGTAGTCTTTACGCCAAAGGATATAAAGAATTATGATTATTCTCAGATCAGCGGCTGGGACGCTGAGAAAAAGGCGGTTATCAGAAATGTGAAACTGACAATAGAATCTCTGAAGCCCGAAGAACCTGCAGATACAGCTTCTGGGGAGAACCAGGGTGTGAAAGAAGAGGAAAAACAGGAAGAAGCTCTGGCTGCCGGACAGGTGACGATTCCGTCAGAGATCAATGTTCAGACCCCTGAAGAGACAGAAAATCTTGATTTTTCAAAGTATGGTTTCCAGGGCGAAGGAGAATTTTCCTGGGAAAACTATTCAAAACCAGCAGGATATGAGACAAAAATGAAGGTGATATTTACGCCATCTGATACAGAAACCAGGGATTATTCTAAAACAGAAGGCTGGGATGCTGATAAAAAACAGGTGGTTAGTGAAGTGGTCGTGAAAGTGGAATCCTTAAAATCACAGGAGACCGGCGAGAACACAGAAGATTCTGAGAAACCTCAGGAACCGGAAAGTACCGGTGACAAGGCTGAAGAAGGCGAGAACACTGAGGGAAAACAGGATCAGCAGGAGACTTCGGAAGAAAAACCAGAGCAGAGTGAAAATCAAGACGAACAGGAAACAGCCGGGGATAAAGAACAAGATTCTCAGGATCAGGAATCTCAGAAATCACCGGAAGAAGATACAGAACAGCCTGAGACAGACGAGGAAGATATTATGGATCAGGATGCTGTCCAGGCAGAACCGGGAAAGAACGGAGAGGTGGCCACAGAGATTCCGGAAGCCATTCCGGTGGGAAGTCTGATCGATGAAAATACCGGTATCCGGGTGGAAGGAGATTTTATTCCTTATTATGTAGATCTGGAAGTGGATATCAACAGTGAGTTGGATCAGCTTCCTGATCCGGGAATCGGCGAGATACTTTCCGCTTATGAGATCAGACTCTGGGATCTGAAAGAGGATGCAGAATATAAGATTCCGGATGGAAAAATGGTAAAGGTTATGATTCCTCTGCCGGAAAATGCAGATGATTTTTCACAGCTGTCTATTGCCCATTATCTGGGAAACAGCGAATATGAATATTATTCACTGTTGTCTGAAAAGCGTGCAGGCAGCCTGAACGTTGAAACAATAGAAGGAGAAAAGTATCTTGTTTTTGAAACAGATTCCTTTAGTCCTTTTAATGTAGGGGGAAGTCAGCTGGTAGGTCCTGGAAGTCCGACTTCTCAGAAGCCTTCTTCACCTGTTAAAGATACTGGAACCGGGAATTCCGGGAACAGTGCAGCAGGAACCTCCGCGGGAGGTACATCTCTGCAGGGACAGAACAATACCAGCGGTAAAGGAACTTCCGCAGGACAGAGTGTTATTGTCCCTTCAACAGGGAACTCCGGAACCTCAGGAACTTCCGCAGGGAAAATTGCTTCCGGCAGTAAAAACAAAAACGCAGGAAGTAAAAAAACATCCACAAAAGTCATTCGTACTGTAAAGACAGGGGATGATTCTCCTGTGTTCCTATACGGAGCCGCAGGCGCAGCTGCTTTAATCCTTGGAGGAAGCGCTTATATAATAGGTAGAAAGAAAAAAAAGTCATAAATCAGTCATGAGAGAAAGACCCCTCCCATATATTTACATAAGGGAGGGGTCTTTTTATGGAACGGATCATGGTAAATACTTCAAAGCCGGTACAGATGATGAAAGCTTTGCTTCTTTCCTATGCGGCAACAGGAATTTTACTGCTTGGCCTGGCATTTCTCCTGTATAAGTTCGGACTGGGAGAAAGTCAGGTGAATCTGGGGATTATGGTAATCTACATATTGTCCTGTCTGGCAGGAGGCTTTTATATGGGCAGGAAAGGAAAAACCAGACGGTTTCTATGGGGAATGGGACTGGGAGCCGGATATGCCCTTCTGCTGATGGCGGTAACTTATCTGACAGAGCATTCTTCCAGAGGAGATCTGACGGAAATATTATTGACGTTTTTTATCTGCATTATGGGGGGCGCTTTAGGAGGAATGTTGTCTTAGTAGGGGATTATACAGGAATTGCGCTGGGAATTATGGGAAAGAAATGCTTGCCTGGCAGAAGTACCTATGCTATAATACCGCATAGATGTTAAAAAGACTTAAGGAGGAAAATATAATGGAACATATTAAAACATTGAATACAAAAAGCTTACAGAATACAGTGAAAAAAGGCGGATGCGGCGAATGTCAGACATCCTGCCAGTCAGCCTGCAAGACATCCTGCACAGTAGGAAATCAGAGCTGCGAGAATAAATAAGAAGAAAACGGCATATAAGGAGTGGGGCTGTTGCTTAAGACAGGATTACCTGTTTTAGGCGGCAGCCCCATACTTTAGTGCGTAAGAGAAAGGGGAAGCACGGTGATTCATCGTTATAAAAATAATGGCTATAACATTGTGCTGGATGTAAACAGCGGTTCTGTACATG
>DWUX01000026.1 GCA_019120545.1 Candidatus Blautia stercoripullorum
GTTTGATGAGGATGGAATGTATGCAGGAGTCCGTCTTTCCTGGGATAGTGACCAGGAAGCGCCTTATTATGAGATTTACCATGTGAATGAAGACGGAAGCCGTTCTTTCCTGGGAGTATCCAATACAAACTGCTTCTATGTGAATGTTCTGCCCCGTATGGATGACACGAATAAATCAGAATTTTTGGTATTGCCGGTAAGCCAGGATCTGGAACAGGGAACCGGAGCCTCTGCAGAAATGGAGTGGCCGGATAACAGTCTTCCAAAAGCCGGTCTTACAGCCTCTCAGACATTGGTAGGAACAGGAAGTACAGTAACCTTTACCAGCGCCTGCTCTGAAAACACAGAAGAAGTCACCTGGAAGATCCCGGGTTCTGATAAGGAAACGGCCCAGGGAGATTCTGTAGATGCAGTTTTTGATAAGGAAGGTACCTATGAGGTATCTGTCACCGCAAAAAATGAGTCTGGAGAAGATACCAAAACCCTTTCCGTAGTTGTGACTTCTCAGCTGGAAAAAGACAGCGAACTGACTCTTCTGTCCCAGGGCAAACCAACGGAAGCTACGGCTTATACCAATGAGAACGAAAAGCCGGATTTTGCAGTAGATGGAGATGTGACTAAAAAGTGGTGCGCAACAGGTACACCTCCTCATGAGATCACCATTGATCTCGGCGGGGAAATGACCATCAGCCAGGTAGCTCTTGCACATGCAGAAGCAGGAGGCGAGGGCGCTGATATGAATACCCAGGGATATGAGATTTCCGTAAGCACAGACGGAACAGATTATACACCAGTGGTTACTGTGACCAAAAATACAGCAGGAAATACACTGGATACCTTTACGCCAGTGAATGGACGTTATGTAAAACTTTCCGTAACAAAGCCTACCCAGGGCTCTGATACTGCCGCAAGGATTTATGAGATCCAGGTCTATGGATCTGAAAAAACTCTGCAGTAAATAAGCAGGGGATATGGCAGAACGCCGGTTTTCGGTGCTGTCATATCCCCTTAAATTTTTTTCTGGAAATATAATTTTAACAGACTACACTAGGATAAACTCTTTTTGGCAGAGCTTATTTTTTTCAGATATAGGAGCAGCAGCTTCCATGCACCCCAGCCCAGGAAAAAAAGAAGAATCCCAAAGAATGCAGAACAGAAAAATTCTGCTACAGGGTTTAAGTCTATAATGCCATAAAAAACGATTTGTATATTCTGGATAAACGGAATCCGTAGATTTAATAGATAGTCAAACATTTTTACGGCGCCTAGGACAGGCGCGGCTATTCCGCATAATAGGAAGGCGGGGGCAATAACTGCCAAAACAGGAATGACGATCATGCCGGAAAATCCTGCAGCCGTATAGAAGGCGCATAAGATTAAAACCCTTTTCAGACTGAATCTTTTTTCTTTTACCAGCAAATCTTTCAGATAAGCTTTTGCCAGATCTTTTGGACTCCCTAAACGGTCCAGGATCTGTTTGGAAGACATCTGTTCACTTTCCATTTCCAGCATTGTGCTTTTAATTTCTTTTACGATATCAGCTCTTTCAGAAAACGGGAGGGGTTTCAGGTGACGGTCTACTGCAGTCAGATATTTTTCCAGGGATTGGTTCATAAGGATTCTCCTTTCAAGGCTGAGATAATATTTGATAAATTGTTCCATTCTTTTGATAAGATGTTCAAGTACTGCTGACCCTCCTCAGTCAGGGCGTAATACTTTCTTGGAGGGAGACCTTCTGCAGAATCTCTCCAGAATGAATAAAGATACCCTTCTTTTTCAAGCCTTCTGAGCAAAGGATAGATGGTGCTTTCTGTAGAGGAAATAAAAGGATAAGCATTTAGTTCCTGAAGGATCTCATAGCCGTAACGGGGAGTTTGTCTCAGCAAGAGAAGAACACAGTATTCCAGGGTTCCCCGCAATATCTGAGATTTCCATTTTTCAATATTCATAATACCCTCCTTAACAAGGTATATCGTACTACATAGTATAGGCAAAGTCAATTCATTATTGCAAAGTGTTTAAGGAACATGATAAAATACAGGCAAAGCATTATATTTCTTAAGTTCTTATCTATGGGAATTTTGTCCTGTCAATTTTTCTGAAAACATGTCTGAGAAATCTCAATGCTTTAAAAATCCCAGTAAACCAGCAGAGAGGTTTCTCGCGATAGAAGAGAGACCTTCTGCCCATGTAATCTATCATAAGGAGGTCTGTCTATGACGCAAGACAGAAAAGTAACTGCAAACCGCACCCATAAATCCTCCCCCCGCAGTTTGTGATCTTCTACAATGGAGAGCAGGAAGTGCCGGAACGGGAGATCATGCAGCTTTCCAGTCTTTATACGGTGAAAGAAGAGTGGCCAAAACTGGAACTGGAAGCAGCCATGCTCAATATCCGTCCGGGGCATAATCAGAGGCTCATGGAAGCTAGTACAGCGTTTCGTAAATAACTACACCAAATCGCTTGACTACTTTCCCGATTGCACAGGTCAAAAATACTCAGCGTAGCCCGCTACGCCTGCGTTTTTTGACCTGCACACTCGAAAAAGCATTCTGCGCACTTGGTCCAGTTATTTAGCGAACGCTGTACTAGCAAAACTCTGCGGGAGTATGCAGAGTTTGTGGAGCGGGTCAGAAAGTATGCAAA
>DWUX01000235.1 GCA_019120545.1 Candidatus Blautia stercoripullorum
TGCGAGCAAATAGCCAGGCGGACATGTCTGCATGTCCATTTGACTCTTTGCACACTGAGCCTGTTAAAGGTCCGGGAAGTCATCGCCCCTTCTGTCAGGAGCCGTTTCCATACATTTTTTGATATCTGTGAAAAGGGCGATCAGATTATTGATCTCGCTGGCCTCCGGATCCAGGAGACGCAGGTGCTTTCTTTTCTACTTTTTACGATCCCGGCATCTTTCAGTATCTGCATATAATGGGATACTGCAGGACGGGAAAGATTGGTCTTTTCGGCAAATTCAATGACCCGGCTTCCACTGCATTCTCTCTGGAGCATGATACAGAGGAGATGCTGTCTGGTTTCATCTCCGATGGCAGTGAGGATCTTTTGGCAGGCTCGAAGTTCTTTTTCAAGTCTCTGGATATCTTCCCGTACGTTTTTCAATGTAATGCTCTTTTCTGTTTAAACAGTTGAACATATTGTAACACGTTTTCTACAGATTTGTGTATCTGTGAAGAAAATCGAGACAGAGGCCAGAATCAGAGAAGAAAAAAATTTCGAATTCTGATAGATTTAGAATATGTACAGCGAAGTCTTAAATAGAAGGAAGCTTCCGAAAGAGGGGTGAGGCGGAATGAGGAAAGTAGACCAGGATAATTTTCTCCAGGAATTATCCAGAAAAAATGAGAAAGCTCTGGAGTACGTGGTGGATGTGTATGGCGGATTGATCAAGACCATTGTGAAACGGCATTTGCGGGGGCTGACAGACTATCAGGAGGAATGCATCAACGACGTATTTCTGGCAGTCTGGCAGCACAGCTGTTCTTATGATCCGGGAAAAGGCAGTTTTGAGAAATGGCTAGGAGGAGTGACCCGATATAAGGCTCTCACCTATAAGCGGAAATATCTGAACCGGCAGCAGGCGGCAGGACTGGAGGAGATCCAGGAGCCGGGGGAGGAGAGCCGGGAGCTTTCCAGGCTGGTGGAAGAGCTTTCCGATGAAACCGAGGCTTTTCTATCCTGTCTGAAAGAAGAGGACCGTTTTCTTTTCCGCCAGCTTTTCATAGAAGAACTGGATCCGGATGAGATTGCCCGGAAAAACGGGATCAAAAGGGAAAACCTTTACAATCGGATCTCCAGAGGAAAGAAGAAGATCCGCAGTCACTTTCCAAAAACAGGCCAGGAGAAAGGAGGTGCTGATTATGAGAGATTTATATGAAGTATTTAACGATTTAAATCTGGAAGAAGAAAAAGATCTGGAAGTTATGACAGATCTGGAAAAACAGAAGTGGAAGAAAAAGCTGAGAAAAGAAATCCGGAAGCCAGTAAAAGCCAGCAGAAAGATTGCAGCCAGTGCAGTCTGCCTGGGAATCATCACAGCATTGTTTTTTACAATGTCAGACTCTGAAGTGCTGGCAAAGGCGAGAAAGGCTGTAGAGGACAGCTATCGGAGTATTGCTATTTGGATTGTTGGGACGCCTAGAGAGAATGACTATGTACAGGAAGTTTACGGAAAAGATACGGCTAACGGGAGAGAAGTGACCATCGTAGATATGATTGCAGATGAGGACTTGCTTCAGATTTCTTATAAGGACCGGGACCTGACTATAGAAAATTTCGAGGCAGCAGGATATCTCGATGAGGATATGGAAAAAAAGACGGACAGTGCGAAATATTCTTTAGACGCCCAGCTTTTGGTAGACGGAGAGATTGTAGGAGAAGGGTGGATTAATTCTTATAGTCTGCGATTTAATACAAACGCTATTGATAATACCTTTTCTATTTATACAGGAGATTATGGCTGTGACCTGTCCGAGGTGGAAGAGGCGGAACTGATTTTAAAAGAAAGATATTATCCAGATACGGAAGAGTGGAGATTTCATCTGAATTTACAGAAACGAAACTTGAAAAATACAACTAGGGAACAAGAATTAGATGAAACCTATACAATGCCCGATGGAAGGATCATTCACATTTATAAATATGCGGAGAACGAAGGGGGCAGAAAGCTCTATGTGAAAACAGAAAGGCCAGAGGGCTGGGATCCAAACGAAGACTGGAGCGGAATTTTAGACTTAACAGGAGTGACGGATAAATATCGGAAAGTAAAGTTTGAGCATGAAGCAGGGGACGTCTATCTTATAGATCGAAATATTGATAGTGATACCAGAAGTATTGCCATTACTCCGGGCGTAATTCCTCTGGGAGAACCAGGAGAGTCCCTTCCTGAGGACGGCACACCTATAGGCGAAAGCTTTACCATACAGGTAAATAATTGACATCCCCTGATAAGCCTTTTTGGAAAACCGAAGAAAGTGATCAGCAGCAGTCTGAAACTTTCCAACGGCATTGACGGGGCAGGAACTATCCTGGTGGAATATCCGGAGTTTCAGGGAGAACTTCTCTACTCCAAGATCACCGATTCCAGAGTACCCAGCCAGATCCAGGGGGAAGAAGGAACGATGGTGATCCGGGAGATTCCAGACCCACAGGAGATTACTATTTATTATAGAAGCGGAAAAACAGAAAATCTGGAAAATTCCCGGATGGAGATGGAGCTGATGGATGAAGTTCGCAGACAGCAGGGAATAATTTTTCCGGCAGACACAATAAACAGAGAATAAAAAATCCAGCCGGCAATAATAAAAATAAAACGAATACCCTCTCTGAACAAGAGCCTTTGCTCTTCGTACAGAGAGGGTAACTTTCTGTACAAAGCAGAATATACTGTTAAAGAGTATTTCTGTTCCGGAGACAGGATTTATGGAAGAAAAAAAGAGGTTTTACAAATCTGCTGTAATAAATAAAAAAGGATTTGAGCAGGCTGCTGCCCAGGAGGCAGACAGAAGACTGATGGAATCTTACTACCCTCCCAGTGCGGGATATCTTCAGGCACTTGTTACAGATGCCTGTGACAGACTGGACTATGAGGGTAGTTTTATTTATGATGAATATCCTGACAAGAATACTATCGAAAGAATCTGCGGACAGATCTGTGGGCAGGCAGAAAGCTGCAGCGAGCTTCAAGGAATGGAAAACAGAGGGACAGGAGAAATGCTGGGAGACTTTGTGGGAGTTTTATTCTGTCAGGAAGTCTGCAAGAGAAGACAGCGAAGAAAAATGGTTATGCCAGTACACTGGAGGCAGAATAAATAGCTATTTTTCTAAAACCCCTGGTTTTGGGGTTGCGGATTTTTCCTAAAGCTTTTACAATAGAAATGGACTGCAGGCAGGAAAGCCGGCAGTTTCAGGGGAAAGATAAGATACAGGGGTAGATTATGACAGATATCAGAGAATTTTTAGATAAATATGTAAATGAAGACCTTGAGCGTATACTGGTGAGTAATGCCAGAAGCTCAAGCCCAGTGGCAAAGCTTCAGGTGAGGCCGGTACCGGTAAAGGGTCAGGTACAGTATCAGGTTACCTACATCCAGGGAACGAAGGCTATTCACGACAACTATAAAAAGGACGAATTGAATTCTTATCTTACAGAACAGATGGAGAAAAATTTCCGTCAGATGCAGTTGGAGGGCAGATATGTCCAGGCCAGAGTCCTGGTGAGCAAAAAAGGAAAAATGGATATAAAGGCCAAAGAAGTCAAGGGAGGAACAAAAGAGGATTTTACGCCTATGCTTTCTCATAACAGAACGAAAAAATATCTGCTGAAAGAAGGCGTTCCTGTTCCCTGGCTCATTGACCTGGGGGTAATGACCCCAGAGGGAAAAATCAAAAATTCCAGATATGATAAGTTTAAACAGCTGAACAGATATCTGGAATTTATACAGGATATTCTTCCAAAGCTGCCCAGAGACAGGGAAATCCAAATTATTGATTTTGGCTGCGGAAAGTCCTACCTGACCTTTGCTATGTATTATTATCTGAAAGAGCTGAAGCACTTTAATATCCGGGTCACAGGACTGGACCTTAAGGCAGACGTAATTGAAAAGTGCCAGAAACTGGCAGATAAATACGGCTATGATAAACTGCGTTTTTTACAGGGAGATATTGCATCCTATGAAGGGGCTGACCATGTAGATATGGTAGTGACCCTTCATGCCTGTGATACGGCTACAGATTTTGCTCTGGCGAAAGCTGTAAAATGGGGAGCTTCTGTAATCCTGTCTGTGCCCTGCTGTCAGCATGAATTGAACCGTCAGGTGGCAAACCAGGACCTGGCGCCGATTCTGGAGTACGGGATTTTAAAAGAGCGCTTTGCGGCTCTTCTCACAGACGGACTCCGGGCGCAGATGCTGAAAAGTGCAGGTTACGACGTACAGATCCTGGAATTTATTTCCATGGAGCATACGCCTAAAAATCTGCTTATACGGGCAGTAAAAAATAAAAATAGAAAAGAAGAGCCACAGCAGCCCAGGGAATGGGAAAACTGTATACAGGCTTTCCACGTAGAACCGACCCTTAAGAAGCTGCTGTTTGAAGATATACACGGAGAGGACTGTAAATGAAGAAAAAATTAATAAGAGCCGGTATTTTACTGGTTATTTTTCTATGCGGGGTAGCGGCATTTTCCAGTCTGATGAATTATCAGTCCACAGATAACAGGAC
>DWUX01000236.1 GCA_019120545.1 Candidatus Blautia stercoripullorum
CGCCGCAATGAGGTATGTTACCGCTTTGCGGTATTGCGGCGGTGCGCAAAGTGTTCAAGTCCCTCAAGATTGAGGGGAGGGGGAGCTGAGGTAGGCTTGCCCACTTTGTTCTACGACTGCGTTATAAAAAACTCCGTAAGTATTCCGCTGCAGCGGAGGGTATCAGTATCAAATTAAGAAAAGGAGATTATCATGGAAGAAAAGTTAAAGCAAATTCAGGAAGAAGCTGCGAGACAGATTCGGGAATCCGGAGCTCTGGATAAACTTAATGAAGTCCGTGTGGCGTTTTTAGGAAAAAAAGGTGAGCTGACAGCAGTTTTAAAAGGCATGAAGGATGTGGCTCCTGAAGACCGTCCAAAGGTAGGCCAGTGGGTCAATGAGGCCAGAGGGAAAATCGAAGCTCTCCTGGAAGAGACAAAGCAGAAGCTGGAGGCAGAAGCTCTGGAGCAGAAGCTGAGAGAAGAGGTTATTGATGTAACCCTTCCTGCAAAGAAAATGGAGGCGGGACACAGACATCCCAATACCATCGCCCTGGAAGAAGTAGAGAGAATCTTTATCGGTATGGGCTATGAGGTAGTGGAAGGCCCGGAAATCGAATATGATGAATACAACTTTGAGAAACTGAATATTCCAGAGGGACATCCTGCAAAGGATGAGCAGGATACCTTCTATATCACAAAGGACATCCTTCTCCGCACTCAGACCTCACCGGTACAGGCCAGAATTATGGAGCAGGGCAAGCTGCCTATCCGTATGATCTCCCCGGGACGTGTGTTCCGTTCAGACGAAGTAGACGCTACCCATTCCCCTTCTTTCCACCAGATCGAAGGACTGGTTATTGATAAAAATATTACCTTTGCTGACTTAAAGGGAACGCTGGAAGAGTTTGCAAAGGAACTTTTCGGACCAGAGACAAAGACAAAATTCCGTCCTCATCATTTCCCGTTTACAGAGCCCAGTGCAGAAGTGGATGTATCCTGCTTTAAGTGTGGAGGTAAAGGCTGCCGTTTCTGTAAAGGTTCCGGCTGGATTGAGATTCTGGGCTGCGGTATGGTACATCCTCATGTACTGGAAATGTGCGGCATTGATCCCAATGAGTACACCGGCTTTGCTTTCGGCGTAGGTCTGGAGCGTATTGCCCTGCTGAAATACGAAATTGACGACATGCGTTTATTATATGAGAATGACACAAGATTCTTACGTCAGTTCTAGGAGGAAAGAAGAGAATGAATACATCTTTATCATGGATTAAAAAATATGTGCCGGATCTGGACGTGACTGCCCAGGAATATGCAGACGCTATGACGCTGTCAGGAACCAAGGTGGAAGGCTATGAAAAGCTGGACGCGGACCTGGATAAGATCGTTATCGGACAGATCGAGAAAATTGAAAAACATCCGGATGCGGATAAACTGATCATCTGCCAGGTAAATATCGGAACAGAAACGATTCAGATTGTTACAGGGGCCCCTAACGTAAAAGAAGGAGATAAGGTTCCGGTAGTTCTGGAGGGAGGAAGAGTTGCAGGAGGACACGATGGCAAGAAGACTCCCGGAGGTATTCCCATCAAAGCCGGTAAGCTCAGAGGAGTAGAATCTCACGGAATGATGTGCTCTATTGAAGAGCTGGGTTCCTCCAGAGAGTTTTATCCGGAAGCTCCGGAATATGGAATTTATATTTTCCCTGAAGACGCGGTAGTAGGGGAAAGCGCCATCCACGCTTTAGGTCTGGATGATGTGATCTTTGAATATGAGATCACTTCCAATCGTGTAGACTGCTACAGCGTTATCGGAATTGCCAGAGAGGCTGCAGCTACTTTTAACAAGAAGTTTGTTCCTCCGGTAGTGGAGGTAAAGGGCAACAGTGAAGACGCTCACGACTATGTGAAAGTAACTGTAGAAGATACAGATCTGTGCCCTAGATACTGCGCAAGAGTGGTAAAAAATGTAAAGATCGGTCCTTCTCCCAAATGGATGCAGAGATGCCTGGCTGCCAACGGCATCCGTCCTATCAACAACCTGGTAGATATTACCAACTATGTGATGGAAGAGTTCGGACAGCCTATGCATGCTTATGACATGGATAGGGTTGCAGGCCATGAGATCGTTGTCCGCCGTGCCCAGAAAAACGAAAAATTTGTGACTCTGGACGGCCAGGAGAGAACTCTGGATGACTCTGTACTGATGATCTGCGATGGAGAAAAGCCCATTGGTCTGGCCGGTATCATGGGAGGAGAAAATTCCATGATCACCGATCATGTATCCACTGTTCTTTTTGAGGCTGCCAATTTTAACGGAGTAAATATCCGTCTTTCCAGTAAGAAGGTAGGTCTGCGTACCGACGCTTCCGGAAAATTTGAAAAAGGCCTGGATCCAAACAACGCCCAGGCGGCTATCGACAGAGCCTGCCAGCTGGTAGAGGAGTTTGGCTGCGGTGAAGTGGTAGGCGGAATGGTAGATGTATACACTACGAAAAAAGAGCCTGTGAGAGTTCCTTTCGAGCCGGAGAAGATCAACGCTCTTCTGGGTACTCAGCTTCCAAAAGAAGAAATGCTGGAGTACTTAAACAGAGTAGAACTGGCTTATGATGAAAAAACAAACGAGATCGTAGCCCCAACCTTCCGTCATGACATTTTCCGTACTGCAGACCTGGCAGAGGAAGTGGCAAGGTTCTACGGCTATGACAATATTCCTACAACCCTTCCAAAGGGAGAGGCTACCACAGGTAAGCTGCCCTTTGACCTGCGGATCCAGCAGACAGCCAGAGATATGGCAGAGTTCAACGGATTTTCTCAGGGATACTGCTATTCTTTTGAAAGCCCGAAAGTATTCGACAAGCTGCTGCTGCCGGAGGATGATCCTCATAGACAGGCCATTGTGATCGCAAATCCTCTGGGAGAAGATTTCAGTATTATGCGTACCCTTTCCTTAAACGGTATGCTGAGTTCTCTGGGAACTAATTATAAGAGAAGAAACAAAAATGTCCGTCTGTATGAACTGGGAAATATTTATATTCCCAAGGCTCTTCCTCTGACAGAGCTGCCGGATGAGAGAATGATCTTTACCCTGGGTATGTACGGGGAAGGAGACTTCTATACCATGAAAGGGGTAGTAGAAGAATTCCTGGATAAGATCGGCATGAGAAGCAAGGAAGATTATGACCCGAATTCCGGAAAGACTTACCTCCATCCGGGACGCCAGGCAAATATTGTTTACGAAGGAACTGTGATCGGTTATCTGGGAGAGGTGCATCCTACAGTAGCTGCTTCCTATGGAATCGGTGACCGGGCGTATGTGGCTGTTCTGGATATGCCTTCTATCATGAAATTTGCTACCTTCGACAGAAAATACGAAGGAATCGCAAAATTCCCGGCAGTAAGCCGTGATATCAGTATGGTGGTTCCGAAAGATATCCTGGCAGGACAGATTGAGCACATCATTGCCCAGAGAGGGGGCAAGATCCTGGAAAGCTATGAGCTGTTCGATATCTATGAAGGCAGCCAGATCCAGGAAGGCTATAAGTCCATGGCTTACTCTGTAACCTTCCGCGCAAAAGACAGGACACTGGAAGACGCGGATGTAAATGCAGCAATGAAGAAGATCTTAAACGGTCTGGAAGGACTGGGAATCGAGCTGAGAAAATGATACTTTATATTGTCAGACATGGTCAGACTAAGTGGAATGTCCAGAAAAGGCTTCAGGGAGCCTCGGACACAGATCTGAATGAAAACGGGATCGCCCTGGCCAAAGTCACAGGAGAGGCACTGAAAGAGGTGCCTTTCTCCTGTTGCTTTACCAGTCCCTTAAAAAGAGCCAGGGAAACAGCGGAACTGGTACTGGGAGAAAGAAAAAATATTGTGCCTGTCTATCCTGACGACAGGATCCGGGAGATTTCCTTTGGGGTATGGGAAGGACAGGATTCTACCCTTCTTCCCCAGGAAATGCTGGATAATTTCTTCCATCATCCGGAAAAATATCAGCCGCCCCAGGGAGGGGAAGAGCTGTCTCACATCCTGGAGAGGACCAGGGATTTCTGGAAGGACATTACTTCCCGGGAAGAACTTCAGGACAAGACTGTGCTGATCGCCTCCCACGGCTGCTGTATCCGGGCATTGCTCCACAATGTATATGAGGACGCGGGCCTGGAAAACTACTGGCATGGGAAAGTGCCGCCAAACTGCTGTGTGAATGTGGTGGAAGTCAGGGATGGAAAGGCAGTGCTTTTAGAGGAAGATAAGATTTATTATTAAAAAGGAACAGATTATGAAAACATCAGATTTTTATTATGACCTGCCGGAAGAACTGATCGCCCAGGATCCTCTTGCGGACAGGTCTTCTTCCAGGCTCATGCACCTGGATAAGAAAACAGGAGAGATCACTCATACAGATTTTAAACATGTGATCGATTACCTGAACCCCGGGGACTGCCTGGTGATCAATGATACAAAGGTGATCCCTGCCCGGCTTTATGGAAGCAAGATCGGCACAGACGCGGCAATAGAGATCCTGCTTTTAAAAAGAAAGGGAGATAATGTCTGGGAGACTCTGGTTAAACCGGGGAAAAAGGCAAAAGTAGGAACCAGGATCAGCTTCGGCGATGGCCTTCTGGTGGGGGAGGTTATCGATATCGTAGAGGAAGGAAACCGACTGATCCGGTTTGAATATGAGGGGATTTTCGAGGAGATCCTGGATAAACTGGGAGAAATGCCTCTGCCTCCTTATATTACCCACAAACTTCAGGACAAAAACCGGTATCAGACCGTTTACGCCAAACATGAGGGCAGTGCGGCAGCTCCTACAGCCGGCCTTCATTTTACAAAGGAGCTTCTTCACCAGATAGAGGAAAAAGGGGTGAAGATCGCTCATGTAACCCTTCATGTAGGACTGGGAACTTTCCGCCCGGTAAAGGTGGATGATGTAGAAAATCATCATATGCATTCAGAGTTCTATGTGGTAGAAGAAGATCAGGCAAAACTGATCAATGATACAAAAAAGGCAGGAAACAGGGTAATTTCTGTTGGAACAACAAGTTGCAGGACCCTGGAGTCTGCCACAGATGAAAATGGTATCCTCCAGGCAAAAAGCGGCTGGACAGAGATCTTTATCTATCCTGGCTATCAGTTTAAAATGATCGACGCTCTGATCACCAACTTCCATCTGCCGGAATCCACTCTTTTAATGCTGGTGTCAGCGCTGGCAGGGAAGGAGCATATCCTGGCGGCTTATAAAGAGGCCGTGAAGGAGAGATACAGGTTCTTTAGCTTTGGAGATGCTATGATCATTGAATGATATTGATTATCCTATTGCTTAAATTAGGAATAGAAAACCCCAGTGCTGCAACACTGGGGTTTTTGTCGTAGCCAAACTCCATGGACTACTCACTTCACTTTGCCTACAGGCATTATAGCATATACGGATTTTCTTTTCCATATGCAAATTTGGTATTAACGGATCCTGACGGCTCTGCGGTAGATAAATACAGAAATCACCCCGGTAACCACCTCTGCGATCCAGAATGCATTCCAGACCCCGGCAGGCCCCAGGACTTTGCTGAGGAGAAAAGCCCCGGGAATAATGATCACTACATAGCGGAGCAGAGATATGATAAGGGAAGGAGTGCCTTTTCCCAGTCCTTCCAGTGCACCGCAGGAGGTAATAGATAAGGTAGATACCAGGAAGCCAGCACTGATGATCCTCAGAGCCAGGCTTCCGGCCTGGATGGTCTGGGGATTTTCTGTAAACAGTCCTATAAGCTGTCCGGGGATCAGCAGACAGATAATTGTTCCCAGGATCATGATACAACTGTCGATAGCCAGGGTAGTGAGATAGATTTTATTTACCCGGCGGTATTCCTTTGCCCCATAATTGTATCCTACTAAAGGCCGGATACCCTGGATGATCCCGTTGGCAGGGAGATACAGGAAAGTTTGCAGCTTGTAGTAGATTCCCAGGATTGTTACATAAATCTGGGAAAAAGAAGCCAGGATCACGTTCAGGGAAGCAATCAGCAGGGAGGGCAGGGCAATGTTTAAAGAGGCAGGTATGCCTATGGAATACAGTCTGGTGATAAGCCCTTTTTCTTTTACCAGATGTTTCTTTCCGATCTGAAGGGGAAGCGCCCCTGAAAAATAGACACCCAGATAGATCACAAGGGAAACTACCTGTCCCAGCCCTGTAGCCAGCGCAGCTCCTTCAATGCCCATTTCCGGACATGGGCCCAAACCGAAGATCATGATAGGGTCCAGGATGATATTGGTGATACATCCGGCCATAAGGCTGACCATACTGATAGTCATCTGTCCGGTGGACTGGAAGATTTTCTCAAAGGAAATTCCCAGAGTGATTACCGGTGAAAATGCAAATACGATCACTGAATAACGCATACCAAGATCAGACAGGGAAGCCTGGGAAGTAAACATACGGAGGAAAGCAGGCATAACTGCAATACAGATCACAGCCAGCAGCAGTCCATGGATCAGGGCAAGAAACAGCCCCCAGGTAGCTGCACGATTGGCTTTTTCCTTTTTAGAAGCTCCCAGGTAATAGGCGATCACAGCGTTGATCCCCACGCCGAAACCAATGGCTATGGCGTTGATAAAATTCTGGACCGGATAGACCAGAGACAAAGCAGTCATGGCGTCTTCGCTGATCTTTGCCACGAAAAAGCTGTCTACGATATTATAGAGAGAATTTACCAGCATGGAGATCATCATAGGAAGTCCCATAGACATGATCAGCGGAAATATGGGCTTTTCTTTCATAAAAGTTTCATTCATTTATCGATCACTCCTTTTATAATGATATTTGCCGACGGCTTACGGGCAAAAGAAAAGCCACATAATCACCGGCAGTGATTATGTGGCGAAAAGTGGGCTGCGCCCAGAAAAATCCACATGAAGTTTTAGCGGTAACATTATAGGCAGAAGAGCAGGATATTGTCAAGAGATTATTTAATAAGAAAATACGTTGAACTGTGAAAGAATTCGTTTTATAATCAAAGAGATTGAAAAAACAGAAGGCCAGACAAGGAGTAAAGGTATGAAAGTAGTGATCGCAATTGATTCGTTTAAGGGAAGTCTGTCTTCTCTGGAAGCAGGGGAAGCAGCAAAAAAAGGAATATTAAAGAGCAATCCTCAGGCACAGGTGGAGATCAGACCTCTGGCAGATGGAGGTGAAGGAACTGTAGAAGCCCTGGTCCAGGGAATGGGAGGCCGGACATGTAAAGTAACGGTTACCGGTCCTCTGGGAAAACCGGTAGAGGCTGAATACGGGATCGTAGGAGAAAATACAGCGGTGATCGAAATGTCCGCAGCGGCAGGGATCACATTGGTTCCTGACAAAATGAGAAATCCTCTCTACACCACAACATACGGGGTGGGTGAGATGATAAAGGACGCCATTGAGAAAGGCTGCAGAAGATTCCTAGTGGGGATCGGAGGAAGCGCTACTAACGATGGAGGTATCGGTATGCTCCAGGCCTTAGGTTACGAGTTCCTGGATCCGGAAGGGAAAGAAGTGCCCCTGGGAGCCAGAGGAATGGAACATCTGGCGGCTATCAAAGGAGAAAAGGTAGTTCCTCAGCTGAAGGACTGCGAATTTCGCGTGGCCTGCGATGTGGTAAATCCACTGTGCGGACCTCAGGGCAGCAGCGCTATTTATGGCCCTCAGAAAGGGGCGGATGCCCAGATGATCCAACAGATGGATAAATGGCTGGGAGCCTATGCAAAGCTGGCGGCTGAGACCTTTCCAAAGGCAGATCCGGAAACACCGGGAACCGGAGCTGCGGGAGGTCTGGGATTTGCTTTCCTGACCTTTACCAACAGTGTGCTGGAATCCGGGATCCAGATCATTCTGGAAGAAACCAGACTGGAGGATTATGTAAAAGATGCAGATGTGGTAGTTACGGGTGAAGGACGTCTGGACGGGCAGACTGCCATGGGAAAAGCTCCTGTAGGAGTAGCCAGTCTGGCAAAGAAATATGGAAAGACAGTAGTCGCCTTTGCGGGAAGTGTGACCAGAGACGCGGTAAAGTGCAATGAAAAAGGAATTGACGCCTTCTTTCCGGTTATCCGGGGTATTTCCACTCTGGAAGAAGCTATGGATCCAAAGACTGCAGGGCAGAACCTGGCAGATACAGCGGAACAGGTATTCCGTCTTATTAATTTGGCGTAAGCAATATCGGTTTGAAACGTCAGCTGGCTGGTAGAGCGAGAAAAATGAACGGCGGAAAAGGAGAAGAGGATGAAAGCAGAGAAAAAACAAGAAGGCTGGAGCAGAAAAATTTATCTGGAGCTGACGCCTCCAAGTCCGGAGGATAATGCTTCTGATCAGGAGCGGATCTGGAGAGCCTTGAGAGAGGAATATGGGGAAGCAGGCTGCAGCCTTCAGGCTTTAAGAAAACTCTATCCCCTCTGCTCTCAGGCTGACTGGAAGATCACAGTGCTCCTTGTATGGAACGGGAAAAGCTGGGAGCTGACAGATATAGAACCGGGAAATACCACAGGAGAACATTATGGAATCTGCGTGGATCTTGGGAGCACCACTTTAGCCGGAGAGCTGGTAGATATGAATACAGGAAAGGTTCTCTGTCAGAAGTCGGTGTTTAATCACCAGATCGCCTATGGAGAGGATATTCTCACAAGGATCTTTTACGGGAAAGATGATCCCGAAAAGCTGGAAGAGATCAGACAGGCTACGGTTGACAGCTTTTTGGAACTGTTTAAAAAAATGGAACAGGATACAGGAATTTCAGGGAAGCAGTGCGCTTCTATGGTCATAGCGGGAAATACCACCATGATACATTTTCTCTTTGGCCTGGACGCTTTCTGCGTGTTTTCCTCTCCCTATGCGGTGCGTACCCTGAAGCCGGACTGCTACAGGGCAAAGGATATGGGATTTCCTTTAAAAGGATATGTATACTGCTATCCCGGACAGGCTAATTATCTGGGAGGAGATATCTTAAGCGGCCTGGCGGCCACTGAGATTTACAAGCAGGAGGAAATCTCGGTATTTCTGGATATTGGTACTAATGGAGAACTGGTCATTGGAAATAAGGATTTTCTGGTGGCCGGAGCAGGAGCCGCAGGGCCGGCTCTGGAAGGCGGCGTGGTAAAAACAGGTATGCGGGCAGAACCGGGAGCTGTAGACCGGGTACATATAGAAAATGGCCAGGTAAAGATCCATGTGATCGGTGAAACTAGGGCGAAAGGAATCTGCGGTTCCGGTATTGTGGATCTGCTGGCAGAGATGTTTCTTAATGGCTGGATTGATGTAAGAGGCCGTTATGTGGAGGAAGCTTCTGAAAAGATCCGGGAAGTGGAAGGTGAACTGGCCGCAGAATATGCTCCCGGCCTCTTTTTCTTCCAGAAGGATATAGAAGAGTTCCTGAAAACAAAAGCAGCGGCCGGCACTATGGTAGAATATATGATGGGAGAAGTGGGCCTGGAAATGAAAGATATTGGCCGCTTTTATGTGGCAGGAGCCTTCGGAACCCATATTTCTAAGGAGGCAGGAGTTACCGTAGGGCTGTATCCGGATATGCCAAGAGACAAGATCATTCTTCCGGGAAACAGTTCTCTGATCGGGGCCAGGAAAATGCTCCTGAACAGGAAACTCAAGGAAGAAATGGAGGAAATACTGGATAAGATGACTTATATCCAGTTTGGAGCCGTGGATAACTTTCTCTATATCATGGTGGCGGCGGAAGCTATTCCTCATACGGATATCCGTAGATACCCTTCAGTGGAAAAAGAACTGAAAAAAAGAGGACTGCTGTAACAGGAAAGATCCGGAAAAATCCGGGAAATCTTTTCGGGGACAGCAGTCCTCTTTCTTAATATTGGAGTCTTTTAAGGCTGGAGACTCTGAAGATCTTCATAAAATCCGGGATAAGAAATATTTACACAATCTGCCCGGGTGATCTCTGTCTCGCCATCAGCAGCCAGACCGGCCACGGCAAAGGACATGGCGATCCGGTGATCCAGATGACTGTCCAGACTGGCACCGTGAAGAGGAGCTCCTCCCCGAATGATCATGCCGTCTTCTGTAGGAGTTACATCTGCTCCCATAGCCTGGAGATGATGGACCATAATATCCAGACGATTGGATTCTTTTACTTTTAATTCCTGGGCGTCCCGGATCACTGTAGTACCCTCTGCAAAAGCAGCCATTACAGCTATAACAGGAAGTTCATCTATGAGAGTAGGAATCAGCTCTCCCTGGATCTGGGTGCCTTTTAAGGAACTGAATCTTACCAGGATATCTGCGGCAGGTTCCTGACAGTGTTCTCTCTGATCCAGGAGCTGGATATCAGCTCCCATCTGCCGGCATACCCGGAGAATCCCGTCTCGGGTGGGATTTGTGCCTACGTTTTTGATCAGGATTTCAGAACCCGGCACCAGCAGCCCTGCCGCTATAAAATAAGCGGCGGAAGAGATATCTCCCGGTACCACAACTTTCTGACCGGTAAGTTCCGGCTCCGGCTGGATGGTAACTGTGGTATCTTTGCTGGTCACACTGGCTCCAAAGGAACGGAGCATTAATTCCGAATGGTTTCTGGAAAGATACGGCTCTGTTACGCTGGTAGGCCCGTCGGCATAAAGACCTGCCAGAAGGACGCAGGATTTTACCTGGGCGGAACTTACGGGAGAATCATAATGGATCCCTTTCAGGGGTCTGCCCTGGATCTGAAGAGGAACACAGCCGTTATCCCGGATGCTTTTGATATCGCCCCCCATAGCGGTGAGAGGAGTAATGATCCGCTTCATAGGCCGTTTCTGGATAGAATCGTCTCCGGTAAGGATACTCTGAAAAGTCTGGCCGGCCAGGATACCGCTTAAAAGCCGTACCGTGGTGCCGCTGTTTCCCACATCCAGTGTATCGGATGGAGCCTGAAGTCCGTGAAGACCCCTTCCCCGGATAAGGATTTCTTCCGGTTTTCGTTCAACCTCGATCCCCATTTTCCGGAAGCAGTCTATAGTAGAGAGACAGTCTGCTCCTTCCAGAAAATTGGTGATACTGGTGGTGCCTTTTGAAATAGCGCCCAGCATAACGCTGCGGTGAGAGATGGATTTATCTCCCGGAACGGTGATTTCTCCCTTCAGGGGAGCTGATTTTCTGAATTTCATAGCTTTTCCTACCTCTCGTAAATAATATAGTTTCGTTTTTTAAGCTGCTCTGCAGCGAGCTTTTGTGCTTCCTCGTCATAAAATTCGATCCGGAGGACTCCATCTTCAAATTCACGGTTATGAACAATGCCGATATTTTTGATATTTACATTATTCATAGACAAAATTGTGGCAATGGTGGCTATCGCGCCTGTCTCATCTACCACATCACAGTATAAAGTGAAGGCCTTTTTCAGAGGACCGCTGGGAGCATCGCTGAAAGAATTCCGGTAATCCCGGGACTGGGCAAACATTTCATAAAGTCCTTTTCCGTTTTTTTGGTCTACCAGATATTTGGCCTGTACGATCTGGCGGATATATTCATCCAGGACTTTAGAAATATATTCTGGATTTTCCAAACAGATCTGCTCCCACATATGAGGAGATGAAGAGGCGATTCTGGTAATGTCTTTAAATCCCCCCGCGGCAATGGTTTTCATATGCTCCTGAG
Organism: Candidatus Blautia stercoripullorum; assembly: GCA_019120545.1. Taxonomy (GTDB): domain Bacteria; phylum Bacillota; class Clostridia; order Lachnospirales; family Lachnospiraceae; genus Blautia; species Blautia stercoripullorum. The sequence goes on from DWUX01000236.1 coordinate 11,616, forward strand.
GGGAATCCAGTTTCTTTACCACATTGACCAGTGACGCTGCCACAATATGGGGCAGATGGCTGACCGAAGCGGTAATAAAGTCATGCTCATCCCAGGAAAGGATCATAGGAAGGGCGCCGATGGAAGAGACCAATTCTGTATAGGCGCTGATCTTGTCCAGTCCCGCTTCTTCTGACGGGGTAAGGATGTAGTAAGCGTTTTCAATCAAATGATCCGTAGAGTATTCATAGCCGGTTTTTTCACTTCCTGCCATAGGATGCCCGCCGATGAAATTTGATGCCATGCCCAGTGCGGTAATCTGTCGGTGAATTTCTCCTTTGACACTGCCCACATCAGTAAGAATACAGCCGGGCAGGATGATCTCCTTCAGCCAAGGCAGACATTCCAGATTATAGTCTACAGTGGCACAGAGAAAAATGTAGTCGCAGAGAGCAAAGCGGGTATCCCGCTCTGTACAGGGAATATCAACAATCCCGTCAAAGACCGCATCTTCCAGAACCTCTTTTGTTCTGTTATATGCCATGATCTGATAATCCGGATGAAATTTTCGGATCGCTTTTGCAATGGAGCCTCCGATCAGCCCCAGTCCAATAAAACCTATGGTGGTGGTTCCCATTTACGTGTATACTCCTTCTGAATTTATAATAGATACAAGTTCTGTAAAACAATACCTTCATTTTATGATAGGTGTAGAAAAATGTCAACAGTTTAGTGCTTTAAAGTGCGGAATAGAAAAGATGTTTTAAGAATTTGGTAAATACACCCATATAATATCCTCTTGTTTTGGAAAAAAAACTTGTATATTTTGAATGAAATACTTGAAATTTTTCAATTTTTTTAGTAGAATATACACATATTAAGATTGGGAGGTATTACATATGGACGTTTTTAGAACCGACAGAATTAGAAATGTGGTCCTGCTCGGCCATGGCGGTGCCGGTAAAACAAGTCTGGTAGAAGCGATGGCTTATTTATCGGGTATTACAAGTCGCTTGGGGAAAGTGACAGATGGAAACACCGTGAGCGACTATGATAAAGAGGAGATAAAAAGAAAATTTTCAATTTCCACATCTGTTGTGCCGATCGTATGGGGAAAAGTGAAGATTAATGTATTGGATACGCCGGGTTATTTTGACTTTGTGGGGGAAGTTGAAGAAGCTGTTTCAGCGGCAGACGCTGCGATCATTGTGGTTTCCGGCAAGGACGGTATTCAGGTGGGAACCCAGAAAGCATGGGAGCTTTGTGAGAAATATAAGCTGCCCAGGATGTTTTTTGTAACAGAGATGGACATTGATGACGTCAGCTATCGTCAGGTAGTAGAAGATCTTACAGAGATGTATGGCAAAAAGATCGCTCCCATTCATATGCCGATCCGTGAGGATGGAAAATTCGTAGGATATGTAAACATTGTAAAACAGGCCGGAAGAAAGTATATTGACAGGGGTAAAAAGAAAGAATGCCCGGTACCGGATTATCTGAAAGAATATCTGGAAAAATATCATGAGATCCTGATAGAATCTGTGGCGGAACTCAGCGAAGAGTTTATGGACAGATATTTTGCAGGAGAGGAGTTCTCTGTAGCAGAGGTATCTGCGGCACTGAAGATGAATATCTCCGATGGAAGCATTATCCCTGTGTGTATGGGATCTACCATCAATATCCAGGGCGTGGCAAATCTGCTGGACGACATCTGCGGTTACTTCCCAAGTCCTGACCAGAGATCCTGCAAAGGAATCAATACTAAGACAAATGAAATCTATCAGGCGGACTATGACTTTACAAAAGCAAAATCTGCCTATGTGTTCAAGACTATCGTAGATCCTTTCCTGGGAAAATATTCTTTGGTAAAGGTTTGCTCCGGCGTTATCAAAGGAGACGATGTTCTTTACAATACAAGCAAAGAAACAGAAGAAAAGCTGAATAAACTTTATGTGCTGGAGGGCTCCAAACCTATCGAGGTTCCGGAACTTCACGCAGGAGATATCGGAGCCATTGCCAAGCTGAATACAGTAGCTACAGGGGATACCCTTTCCACTAAAAACACACCGATCCTTTACGGAAAAACAGAAATCTCCACACCTTATACCTATAAGAGATATAAGACTGTGAACAAAGGAGACGAAGACAAAGTTTCCCAGGCTCTTAACAGGATGATGCAGGAAGATCTGACTCTGAAGGTTGTAAATGATTCTCAGAACCGTCAGACTCTTCTCTATGGAATCGGCGAGCAGCATCTGGATATCGTGGTAAGCAAATTAAAAGAACGGTATAAAGTAGAGATTGTGCTTTCCGAACCAAAAGTACCGTTTAAGGAGACGATTCGGAAGAAAGCAGACGTAGAAGCCAAATATAAGAAACAGTCCGGCGGACACGGCCAGTACGGTCATGTTAAAATGATCTTTGAGCCTTCAGGAGACCTGGAGACTCCATATGTGTTCGAACAGACCGTAGTAGGCGGAGCAGTTCCGAAGAACTACTTCCCGGCTGTTGAAAAAGGTGTTCAGGAATCTGTAGCAAAGGGACCGTTGGCTTCTTATCCCGTAGTAGGCATTAAGGCTACTTTGTACGATGGATCTTATCATCCGGTAGATTCTTCTGAAATGGCCTTTAAGACTGCTGCTATCCAGGCTTTCAAAAAAGGATTCATGGAAGCTTCTCCTGTACTTCTGGAGCCTATCGTTTCTATGAAAGTCAGCGTTCCTGATAAATTTACAGGTGACGTTATGGGAGATCTGAATAAGAGAAGAGGCCGTGTGCTGGGAATGAACCCGGATACCGAGCATAAAGGAAACACTGTGATAGAAGCAGATGTGCCGATGCTTTCTATCTATGGATATTCGACAGATCTTCGTTCCATGACAGGAGGAAGCGGATTGTTCTCCTATGAGTTTTCACGCTATGAGCAGGCTCCTTCAGACATTCAGGAAAAGGAGATCGCCGCAAGAGCAAAAGCAGAAGACGACTGACTCTTACTTAGTTAAATCTCTTTCTTATATATAATGGGAGGCCGCCTTTACAGTAGATCACTGTATAAGGCGGTTTCCGTCAGGGGTATTAGCGCAGTTGGGAGCGCGCAACATTCGCATTGTTGAGGCCACGGGTTCGAATCCCGTATACTCCAGTTTCTTGTTATCTGCTGATATTCAGCTTATTCATCAAAGCTTCCTGAAGCACCTGTGAAAAATTCACCCCCATCGCCATTGCTTCTTCATTCAACCATTCCGGAATACTGAGAGTCTTTTTTACTGCCTTGGAATTATGTTTCTTCTGGTACTCCAACATATCAAACTCTACAATTACCAATATCCCTTCTTCCGGAGTAAGTTTATCAATCTCTGTGGGAGCAGGGATTTCCTCTTTTTCTTCTTTTCTGCTTACCAGAGCAAGCCCTAATGCCTCAACTGCCATTTCGTAAGCCTGTGACATATCGTCTCCCTCTGTAAGGCATTCCGGAAAATCCGGAAATGATACCCAAAATCCGCCTTCTTCTGCCTTGTGAAATAATGCAGGATAAAATAATTTATTCATACGCGATACCTCCGTCTTTTCAGGCGCAGGGCTTATTTCAGCCCTTTCTGTTGTCGGGTTTTTTAATTTTATGTGTGGACCATTCTGACTGACTTCTTCAAACCCGTTTTCCTTGAGATGTTTTATCATCTCTTTCGGAGTCATTGGCATCTTTTGTATCTCCTTCCCTTATCATGCCTATATTATATCACGTATTTTTACGTGCACCAATCCATTTTACGTTATTTTACGTATTGTCTTTACTTCACCTCCGCCTTACGATACACCCGGTACGTCCCCGGCAGCATGACCGCATACAGACTCAGATACAGTACGAACAGGATCGGGACCGCACCTGTGACTTTCCCGCCCGCCTCATAAAGATTAAATGCTCCTATTGCATAACTGATCTGCAGCAATTGATCCGGCAGCAGCCCCAAGATTTCTGATAACGCATTTACACTGCTCAAAAATGACGGCACAAACAATACAATAAACGGGACTGTCACTGCAAACACAGCAGATCTTGTCTTTGCGGATACCAGCATTGCCAGAGACAAGATAAAAAGACTCCCGGCATATCCGCCCAGCACAGCGAGAAGATATTCCTGAAAATACGTGATATTATAGTGTACAGGTAGTTCTTTGTTTTTCCTTTATGACGATAATCAGAAAATCGGGAGAAAAAGAGCACGAAAGTTTCCTGCGTCAGATCCTGCGCATCTTCGGCATCAAAACAATGGCAGGCACAGTATCTGAGTATATCTCCGTAATATTTGCGGATAAATGCGTCAAAAGCGTCCTCGTCTCCCTGCCTCATTTTCCTGATCAGGAAAAAATCTGAATCCACATGATCCTCCTTTCTCGTCCGGTAAAGAATAAAGTTCAAAACGTTTTTCACTTTCTATTATGTATAGCGTCAGTGTGCAAGGGGCAACACGGTCGCTGAAGGGCTTATTTTAGCACCTTCTGCGTTACTTTCACTCCGCGTACGTCTCTGGATAACGCAAAAAATCGCCGAAATCACACGGCTTGGAGCGTATTGTCCCCTTGTACACTGACGCTAACAATAGATATAACCAAAAAGATAGTCCGGATTTCCCTAAATATTATTTTTTAGCTATATAAAGCTCACTTTTATAGTGTATAATGTATCCGGATATATTTGTTCCGAAATAACTATTAATTAAAACCGGGGGATTCCTATGAAATACAAGAATATAATATTTGATTTTGGAAATGTGATCGGAAAATTCGATGGGCGGTACATAATGCAGCAGTTCTGTGGATCAGAAGAAGACTGCACTCTGCTCTGTTCCGTCATCTATGAGAAATGGGGAGAACTTGACAAGGGAACGATCGATTACGATGAATATAGAGAAGAATGCCTTGCCGCGCTTCCGGAACGTCTGGCAGACCGGATTCATTCCTTCTTTAAAGACTGGCCGAGGTATATTACGCCAAAGAAAGAAACGCTCCGCTTTATTGACGAGCTTGTGGAGCGAAATGTCCCTGTCTATCTTCTGTCCAACGCGCCCACCTACTTTGCCGAGTGGGCCGGACAGTATGAAGTGCTCAAAAAATTCAGCGGCGTTGTTTTCTCTGCTCCGCTGAAAACAGCGAAGCCCGATCCTGCCATCTACCAATATCTGTTCCGGACCTATTCACTTAAGCCGGAAGAGTGTTTCTTTATTGATGATCTTGAAAAAAATATTGAAGCCGGGAAAGCCCTCGGTATGAACGGGATCGTCTTCGCAGGAGATATCGAAGAAGTAAAAAGGACCATCGGATTCTGATCATAAAATAAGCTCTTAACACAGGTACAGCGCCGGTTTTCCCGGCGCTGCCTGCTTTTCTTTCATTCTCTCAGTTAATCGTCAGCATCTTCTCTTTTCTGCACTTTCTCTTTCTCCTTTCCTGAAGGAGAAAACAACGAACACAGTGACAGGATCACAGCTCCCGCTGTTATAAAGAAGTCTCCCAGATTATATGTGATCTTTGCTGTCTTCGGATCCTTTATGTCAAATCCGATATAATCGACCACATATCCCCGAGCAAACCGGTCGAAAGTGTTACTCCATGCGCCTGCTGTCATCAGGGCAAGTCCTTTCTTTTGCCAGAACCCTTTTCTGCGGAACGATACAATTGCCTGACACACTGTCACGATGCCTGACGCCGCCAGAGACAACCACTTCACTGCAGTCTGGTTTTCGGACAAAAGTCCCATGCACAATCCTTTATTGTGCACTCTCCTGAGTACAAGCGCTCCTGCCAGTTTTCGTTCCTCTTTTTTATCCAGATTCTGTTCTGCATATGTCTTGAACAGCTGGTCTGCCGCGAATAATCCTGCCGTTTCAATCAGGGACCACTTTCTACTCATTTAATTTACCTGAAACTTTCTCTGCAGCCTCATTGATCTTTTCCGCTGCTTTCTCTGCCATCTCCCCGGTCTTTGCCGCCGCCTTTCCTGCTATATCTCCGGTCTTTGCCGCTGCTTTTTCGGCCATGTCGCTGACTTTTTTTGCAGCCTCGTCCGCCTTATCTGCTGCTTTCTCCGCAGCATCTGCCATTTTCTCTTTTACCTGTCCGGCATAATCTTCCGCAGCCTCATCTGCTGCATCACTTTCTCCTGTTTCCTCATCTTCTTCATAAGCTGAGGTGACTTTTTCACCGCAGTACGGACAGAAAGCCATATCCTTTCCTACCATTTTTCCGCATTTAGAACATTCAGAAGCGCCTTTGATCTTTGAGATCTTCTTTTCATATTCCCCGATCGTGGACTCTCTGTCCCTGATCGCATCACAGAGAGCCTGCGCGTTTTCCTCAACTTCCTCTCCTGCTTTATAACGGTCATAGATCGACTTCCCGAGTTCCATCAGGTCTACCGCATTTCCTCTTGCAAGAGTGCGGATCTGGCTTTTCAGGCGCTGGATCTCGATAGCTTCCCCGGCCATATTTGTCATCGTCTCCGCGGTCTCTCCGATGCGTTTTCCCAAATCTTCAAAAAAATCTCTCATAACAATTTCTCCTTTCTTCTTTTGTCCGTCACGGACACATCATATCCCAAAACCGACATCCGCTTTCGACGTCCAAACATATAATTATTATACCCTATTATCTGCCAACTTCAAGAAAACACCCGTGAATTTATACTTTTTTAACCAACAGTTCATACACCCATCGCTTCCTGCATATGATGATTCAGGCGAACGCCTGTTTATTCAGGCACAACCTTATTTATTATAGAATGCTCAAGGAGATATATATTATGCCATCAGATCTTGAAACATGCAGAAAAAACATTCTGTCCGAGGATTACCGTGATTTTATCGGCAATCATGTACGGACTTCTTTTTTTGACAGTATTACCCGGGATGCCCACTGCGAGCAGGATGCCGGATTCGGATATAAATGCATCTATCTCTCTGCCGCGGCAGCCGATCCGATCACACTTCCAAAATATTCTTACAACTCCATCCCGAAATGTTACTCCCCGGTCAGTATGGAGACACTGAATCAGACCGGGATCCTTCCTGTCCAGAATTATCCCACCCTGCAGTTAAAAGGGAACGGAATCCTGATCGGTTTTATGGATAGCGGGATCGACTATACTAATGATATTTTCCGGAATCTCGACGGATCCACCCGGATTGCCGCCATCTGGGATCAGACGGTACAGAGCGGCACTCCGCCCCGGGATTTCTCTTATGGCAGTGAATACACACAGGAGCAGATCGATGCCGCTCTCCGTTCCGACGAGCCGCTTACACTGGTTCCCTCCACAGACGACAGCGGGCACGGCACTTATGCAGCAAGTCTTGCTGCGGGCGGTGCTGACGCCGGGGAACAGTTTCTCGGAGCCGCCCCGGAAGCAGCCATTGCCATGGTCAAACTGAAACAGGCGAAGCAGTACCTGAGAGATTATTATTTTATCCCTGACAATGCAGTCTGCTACCAGGAAACCGACCTGATGCTGGGGCTCAAATATCTGAACGATCTTGCCGACAGTCTCGGGATGCCGCTGGTCGTCTGCATTACGTGCGGTTCCAGCATGGGCGGACACATCGGCACACTGCCCTTTTCTTTTCTGATTGAGGGCTACAGCACAAGGGCAAACCACATCACAGTGATCGGCACCGGAAATGAAGCGGACAAACGACACCATTATTTCAATACACTGGAAACTACAGAAGATACAAAGACAGTAGAATTGAGGGTTGGTGAAAATGTAACCGGCTTCTCTATGGAGTTGTGGACCGAAGTGCCCAACATTCTCTCCATATCCATCATCTCACCTTCGGGGGAAAACACATCACGTATCCCATTCCGGGTCGGCGCCAGTGCCGAGATTGACTTTCTCTTCGAGCGCACAAAGGTCTCCATAGACTACCGGATCCTTGTAGAGAAGAGCAGTTCCGAGCTGGTATTCTTCCGCTTTGATGCGCCCGCTCCCGGTATCTGGAAGATCATTGTGGAGCCTCTCACGATCGCAGACGGACGCTTCCATATGTGGCTTCCCCTGACAGAATTCCTGACCGGGGAAGTCTTCTTCCTTGAATCTGATCCGTACTACACTCTGACAAATCCGGCCAACGCTGACAGTCCCGTGGTCGTGTCCTATTACAACGGAACGACAGGTGCAGTTTCCCAGTCCTCAGGCAGAGGTTACACACGTACCGGACGGCTCAAGCCTGATATCACCGCCCCCGGCGTCAATGTCACAGGCGCCTTCCTCGGCGGCAGATTCTCCTCCCGAACCGGCTCCTGTATCTCCGCCGCCGTCACATCCGGCGCTGTAGCACTGATGCTGGAATGGCTTCTTGACATCCAGGAAGTCCCGGGCATTGATTCCTTTCAGATCAAGAGCCTTCTGATCCTCGGGGCAGTGCGCCCGAAGACAATGGAGTATCCCAACCGGGAATGGGGATACGGGCAGCTCAATCTATATAATACGTTTGAGACAATGCGGCAGCTGTAAAAACAACGCATCACACAAACTGCTTCCGTGTGATGCGCTGTCTGACATTTTTACTATTTTTCTGAACAGTCGCCGGCTTATCCCAGCCGCGGCACTTCCTGCCCTCTCAGCCGTATGACCGGTCCGCCGGTCCCCTCAATATACTCTCGCGTGATCTCTACCTCGCCGATGCTGTCATCCTTTGGTATCTCATACATGATATCGAGCATGAACTCCTCTATGATAGCGCGCAGGGCACGGGCTCCGGTATCCTTTTCCATCGCCTTTTCCGCGATCGCTTCAAGTGCTCCCTCGTTAAAGTCCAGTTTGACCTCATCAAGGGCCAGCAGTTTCTGATACTGCTTTAAGATCGCATTTCTCGGCTCTTTTAAAATCTTGACCATCATATTTTTGTCAAGAGGCCTCAGTGTAAATATGATCGGGAGACGTCCCAAAAACTCCGGGATCATGCCGAACTTTCTCAGGTCCTCGACCGTAACCTTTGAGAGGAGATCCTTGTCATGCTCAAATTTATCTTTCAGTTCTGAATTAAATCCCATGGAAGTCTTCTTCTGGAGACGTTCCTTGATGATCTCCTCCAGATCCGGGAAAGCGCCTCCGCAGATGAAAAGGATATTCTTTGTGTTGACCGTAGTCAGCGGCACCATGGCATTTTTGCTGTTGGCGCCCACCGGCACTTCCACATCGCTTCCCTCAAGAAGCTTCAGCATTCCCTGCTGTACAGACTCTCCGCTTACATCCCTCTGGTTGGAGTTGCGCTTCTTGGCGATCTTGTCTATCTCATCGATAAAAATAATCCCCTGCTCTGCTTTCTCCACATCATTGTCCGCAGCTGCCAGCAGCTTGGATACCACACTCTCGATATCATCGCCTATGTAGCCGGCCTCTGTAAGAGACGTGGCGTCCGTGATGGCGAGCGGCACATCGAGAAGTCTCGCCAGCGTCTTGACAAGATAGGTCTTTCCACTTCCTGTCGGGCCGATCATGAGCATATTGGATTTTTCGATCTCAATGTCGTCCATCGTGTCCGTAGCTACTCTCTTATAGTGATTGTACACGGCAACGGACATCGCCTTTTTTGCATATTCCTGTCCCACCACGTATTCATCCAGCTTTGCTTTGATCTTATGGGGTGCCGGGATATTTTTGATATCCAGCTTGTGGAATTCTTTCGGTTTTTCCTTTTTCTTCTTGATCTTCTGCGGCTTCGGCTGCATATTCTCCAGGTCTGACATATTGAAGAACTGGACGCCGGGCATGTTCATAAGACGGTTAAGATCGATCGAGCCGTTGGTCATGGCATCAAAACTTCTCTGCATACAGTCCGGGCAGACCGTGATATTATTGGGAAGATCGATCATCTTTCCCGTCACACTCTCCGGACGGTGACAGATAAAACAGACCTTTTCATATCCGTCGTCATCTTTCTGATCAGAACTGCCGTCTTTCCTGCTGCTGTCGGCAGAAACAACTTCCTGTTTCTGCTCCTCTTTGAAACGGCCGTCCTGTCCGTTATTTTCTTTTTCTTTATCTTCCTCATCCACTAAGATGAAATCCTGATCTGACATAATACTTCCCTTCTGCAATCGATTAATCTCCGGAAATGTACCGCATTTTGCAGGAAAACGCGTTCCCATCCGGCTTTTTTATTATAGTACACATGGGCAGGTTATACAAATGAACTTTTTCTAAAGCTGCTGTCACTGGATTTCCTGCAGTCTCAGTCCGGCGGTATCCGTCACAGGGAGAGAGAATACGACAGCTCGCGCTTTGCTCTCAAGCCCCGCATGGTCCATGATGGATTGCATGATCGCATTTTTCATCTCTGTCTTTGTGACGATCAGGATGAGCTCTTTTTCATCCGCAATGGATACTCCGAGAAATTTCTCCGCCCGTTCAAGTCCTGTTCCTTTCGCATGTATCACAGTGCCGCCTCCGGCTCCCTCTGCACGCGCAGCATCCATTACTTCCTCGCTGTGCCCGTGGTTTGCGACTACGATGATCAGTTCATAATTTGTATTTTTCATGACACTCTCCTCTACTTTTTCAACCTTCTGCCCGTCAATCAGAAACTGCAGTACTTTCTTACCGCCTACACTGGACAATGGCATCAGGAAAGCAATCCCTGTACCGGGAACGTCGATCTGAAACCTGTCCTCAAGTTCTCGTTTTACCTGTTTCCATGTGTCGTCCGATACTACAGTCAGCGTCACCATCTTCTCTGTAACTTCAAGCCCAAAGTAGTTCAGCGTCTCACTGGTTGCCGTCCCCTGAGCCAGTGTACACAGGGTAGAAGAAAGACCGATCTCCTCATAGCATGCCAGCAGTCTGCGTCCCACAGATCTTTTAGTGACAGTCATCAACATATTTATCTCACTCATAGCGATAGTCCTTCCTCCTTAAAGTTCTATGATCTCATCATCCGGAAGCCGGGCAAATGCAGCAGCAGCTTTTTTTGCTTCCATCTTCCTGAGATATCTGGAATTGAGTTCAAACACAAGTCCTAGTATCTGTATTGTAATAAGAGGCGTCATAGCGACCATAGCAACCACGCCAAATGCATCCGTGACAATATTTCCGCCTACGCTCGTACATGCCCCGATGGCAAACGGGAGGAGGAATGTCGCGGTCATGGGCCCTGACGCCACGCCGCCGGAGTCAAACGCGATAGCTGTAAAGATCTTTGGTACGAAAAACGACAAAATCAGTGCAATGGCATATCCCGGTATCACAAACCAGAAGATGGATATTCCGGTCAGCACCCGCACCATAGCTAGTCCCAGAGATACCGCCACACCGATTGAGAGACTCAGGCCCATAGCCCCCGCACTTATGGCTCCTGAAGTAATGTCCTCTACCTGACGTGTCAGGACAAACACTGCGGGCTCTGCACGCACGATAAAGTATCCGATGATCATGCCGATGGGAACGATCACCCATTTATACGGATTGGCCGCCAACACCTGCCCGAGATAATTACCGGCAGGCATAAAACCTACATTTACCCCTGTCAGGAACAAGAAAAGTCCCACATAAGTATAGACCATGCCGACTGCAATCCTGATGAGCATTCTCTTCTGTACTCTCCGGAATACAATCTGGAAAATGATAAAGAATACAATGACCGGCAGAAGTGAAACCGCCATCTCCCTCATATATTCCGGAAGTCCCTCTGCAAATATTCCCCAGAGTTCTACTGAGTTACCGATATCCGGAATGCTTTCCGGCACATAAGAAGCGCTGTCGGGCCGGTAGATCAGGCTCAGCACGAGCACGGAAAGAATCGGTCCCACCGATGAAAGCGCCACAAGGCCGAAGCTGTCGTCCTCAGCCCGCTCATCGCTTCGGATCGCAGAGATACCGATACCAAATGCCATAATAAAAGGCACTGTCATAGGTCCTGTCGTCACACCGCCGGAATCAAATGCAACAGCCACAAATTCATCCGGCGCCAAAAAAGCCAGTATAAACACTATAATATAAAGCACGATCAGCATATGCGCCAGCGAAATATTGTACAACATGCGCAAAAGAGATGCTACAAGGAAGATACCTACACCGAACGCCACAGACAGCACAAGGACCATGTTCGGCACTGCGGGGACCTGCTCGGCCAGCACCTGCAGATCCGGTTCTGATATGGTCACGATAAAACCGAGGATGAAAGTCAGAGCTGTCATTAACCACAATTTTCTCGTCTGCGTCATACTTGTCCCCACATTTTCGCCGATGGGCGTCATGGACATCTCAGCACCCAGAGTAAAAAACATCATCCCTACGATCAAAAATACGGCTCCCAGCAGGAACGCCAGCAGGATACCGGGCTCCAGCGGGGCGATTGTAAAGCATAACACAAGCACGATCGCAATAATCGGGAGTACTGCTTTCAGAGTCTCATTTAGTTTTTCCAGTAACTTTTCTTTTAATTTTGCAATTTTGAAATTCACGCATTACCTGCCTTTCTTCACACTATCCGTTCAACATATTTAGAAACTCTTCTTCCGAAATGATCGGAACTCCAAGATCCCGCGCTTTTCTATTCTTGGAAGAGGTGGAATTCACATCATTGTTGATAAGATAATTCGTCTTTGAAGTTACGCTTCCTGTCACTTTTCCTCCTCTCTTTTCGATTTCTTCTTTTACCTCTGCCCGGTTAGCGAAATGTTCCACGCTCCCGGTTATGACAAAGTTCACTCCCGCAAATTTCCTGGAGTCTTCTGTAATCTCCTCTTCTGGTATCTCAACTTCCCCAAGCAGACGCCGGAACAGGTCTCTGTGCTCTTCATCGGCGAAATAATCCACAAAGGTTCCCGCGATCACACCGCCCACTCCGGAAATTTCGCTCAGCTCCTCCACCGTTGCATTCAGGATACGCTCCGGATCATTTCCGAGCGCCCCGCAGATCATCTTCGCGTTGGCGATACCGATATTCGGGATTCCCAGGCTGTAGACGAGACGGGGAAGTGTCGTTGTCCGTGCGTTTTTGATACTGTTCTGCAGGTTCTCATAAGATTTATCTCCAAAGCCTTCCATCTGCCGGATCTCATCCGCATATCTGTCCAGATGAAACAGGTCCGCAAAGTCTTTTATATATCCATTCATAATAAATTTCTCCAGAGTCGCCTCGGAAAGTCCTTCGATATTCATGGCGTCCCTGCTCACAAAAAGTGTAAATGATTTGACATGCTTTGCCTGACACTTCGGATTGGTACAATAGAGCGTCTTCGTCTCATTTTCCATCGAGATCCTTGTGGGACCGCCGCAGACCGGACATTCTTTCGGAATATCTTTCACGCCGCTCCTTGTCAGGTTCTCCGCGATCTGCGGAATGATCATGTTCGCCTTGTACACTGTGATCCTGTCGCCCACTCCCAGCTCCAGTTCCTCCATGATGCTGATGTTATGGACGCTGGCACGGCTCACAGTCGTCCCTTCCAGTTCCACCGGCTCAAAGATTGCCACCGGATTGATCAGCCCTGTTCTCGACGGGCTCCATTCAATCTCTGTCAGCGTAGTCTCGCGGATCTCATCCGCCCATTTAAAAGCAAAGGAATCCCGGGGGAACTTTGCCGTCGTCCCCAATGACTGTCCGTAGGCAATATCGTCATAGACAAGTACCAGTCCGTCGGACGGCACTTCATTCTTCTCGATATGCTCCGCAAACCATGCCACTTCTTCCTCAATGGTATCCGCTGTGACCGGATGGTTCTCCACCACATCAAATCCCTGTCCTTTAAGCCACTGCATCTGGTACAGTCTGGAGTTTTTAAAGTCCACACCGCCGGCCTGCACAAGAGTGAACGCATAGAACCTCACATTTCTCTTTGCCGTGATCTCGTTGTTGAGCTGACGGACAGAACCGCTGCAGAGATTCCGCGGATTTTTATACTTTGCATCAGCGTCCCCGATCTCCTCATTGATCTTCTCAAAGTCTTTATAAGAGATGACTGCTTCGCCCCTTAATACAAGCTCCCCCTGATAGGGGATCGTAAGCGGGATATTCTTGAACACCCTTGCATTGTTCGTGACCACTTCTCCCACTTCCCCGTTTCCCCGGGTGACAGCCTTCTCAAGAGTGCCATTCCGATAGGTCAGGACGATCGTAAGCCCGTCCAGCTTCCATGAGATCATAGCTTTCTGCCCGCCGAGAAATTCTTTGAGCCGTGCCACATCTTTCGTCTTGTCCAGCGAGAGCATGGGGCGCTCATGTCTTTCTTTCGGGAGTTCGCTCAGGACCTCGTAGCCCACATTGACCGTAGGGCTGGCCGCAAGCGTCGTCCCCAGCTCCTTCTCCAGTTCCTGGAGTTCATCATAAAGACGGTCATACTCATAATTGCTCATGATCTCCTTGTCTTCCTGCTCATATGAACGCCGGGCACGGTTCAGGAGATCCACCAGTTCACGCATATGTTCCATTTTGTCATCAGACTCTGTCTTCACACTGTTTACCATTTTGTCTTCCATATCTTATATCTGCCTTTTCTGCCATATTTTTCTTATCTGATCTTCTGATCCTCTGGTCCGCTCCCGGATCTTCTCTTATCTGGCGGGCGAATCCTGTATCATCTCGTAAAGCTCTTCCAATTCCGCATCTGTCAGCTCCCGGTATTCTCCTTCTTTCAGGCTGCCCAGCCGGATATTCATTACCCGCACTCTGAGAAGGTCTTTCACTTCGTATCCGAGAGCTTCACACATCCTTCTGATCTGACGGTTGAGCCCCTGCGTCAGGATGATCGAAAACGTATACTTCCCGATCTTTCTGACCTTGCACGGTCTTGTCACCGTATCCAGTATGGGGACACCGGCAGCCATTTTCTCAAGAAATTCATCCGTGATCTCTCTGTCTACCGTAACTTTATATTCCTTCTCATGGTGGTTCGATGCCCGCATCATCCGGTTAATGATATCTCCGTTGTTTGTCATGAGCAGAAGCCCCCTGGAATCTTTATCCAGGCGCCCTATATAAGTGACCCTTATGGGATAATCTAAAAAGCGGACAATGCTGTTCCTTTCCCTTTTCTCTTCCGTACAGACGATCCCCCGGGGTTTATTGACCGCCAGGACGACCATTTCATCCTTTTTAGATACAATCCTCTTTCCTACGCATACTTTCTGTCCCGGAATGACCCGCATCCCTGTCTGCGCCGTCTTTCCGTCTACAGTCACCCGCCCCATTTCAATGAGGCGGTCTGCCTCCCTCCTGGAGCACACGCCCGCCTCACTTAAATACTTATTCAGTCTTACCGGTTCCTTTTTCTGTAAAAATTCTTCTCTGATTCGATTACTCACCTGTAAACACTCCGCTGATATTATTGTCTGTAAAAAATGTATTGCCGCTATACAGGATCAATGCATCTGTGATCCTGTAAGAATCCATGATATCCTGCATAGTACCGCTGTAATACCGGGGATCCACAACAACGATCTCCCGGTAATACGGGGCGAGGAACGGTATGAAACAGTCAGCAAAAGAATCCTTCACTACCAGCAGACGTTTCTGGCTTGTAGATACAGTCCTGATATCCACAACAGAAGTGTTTCCCCCAAGAAAAACTCCGTATTTGTCACGTGTCTCCAGTTTGGATGAATCATACAGAGATGTCGTCTTCCGCCCCTCATCAACATAGTTTACCACAACATCGTCATCGCCTCCCGTCGGCGCATAGATATCGATCTCTTCCATTTCATCCAGCCCCACACCGCTGGAAGCTGCAAGGACACCGTTAAAGCTGTCAGTCACTGTATAGGACACAAAATCATCCGACACATCTCCTTCGATCCCCAGTGTCTCTGCCGCATCCTGGAACACATAGAAAGCTCCCTGTGTAGTCCAGTGATGGTCTGTCTTATAGTATAACTTTTCCGATTTATGATTATTCAATATGGATACTGTGTCAACCCAGTTGACAGTATCGCCGAGCTTGCGTTCTGCCATACTGAACATCTGACGCTGGTCTTCCACTCTGGCAAATGCCGGAAGACTGTCGTTCAGGATACACGCTGCATCCGGCACGAGCATCATCGTAACCGGGATATCCTCATAGGTTTCGGCAAAATCCCTGATCGCCGTCAGATTAGCTTCCAGCCGTCCATCATCCGGCACCTCAATGTCTTCCATAAGCTGTCCGTCTTTTCCGATATAAATATCGTTTTCCTTCCTGGCCCCGCCCAGCCGGTCCAGACTGACTTTCAGACTGCGCCACGTATCCCTGCCGGCGAACTGGTCGCTTAAGTATTTTTCCCACTGCTCCATAAAGTCTCCGGACAGGATCGTCGTCAGGTTAAACCGGGGTCTCTGTTCAAGCGCACGGTTCTCCAGCTCCGATTCCTCCCGGTCAGGTACGATCATATTTATGATCATTACAAGAAAAAGGAGTATAATAAATATTTTTCCGATCAGATTTGCGATCCTCGCTTTTCTTTTTCTGTTCATCATAAGAATCCCACCTAAAATCTGAAATACAAAAATGGATTAAAAGTTCCTGTCACAAGAAATGCGATCGAGACCAGAAACATACCGATAAAAATGACTGCTGCCACCATCAGTTGTACATACTGATTCCTGGGCGCCCGTATCACAGCTTTTATAATATTCAGTCCCAGTGATGAAGACCCGATCACTGCGAGCAGATACAGAAGCCAGTGTGTAAACAAAAGGAACACTCCTGTCGCATCCACAATACCTGCCCCGCCGCCGATCATGGCAAGAAGATACCGCATTGCATATCCGAGGCTGGGGCTGAAGAAAAATACCCATCCTACGAGCACGATGATTCCTGTATAGATATGGCGCACCGGATTCGGCAGCTGATCGACCACCGCTCCCCAAATATATTTCTCCATCACAAGGATCACGCCGTAATATACGCCCCACGCTACAAAATTCCATGCAGCTCCATGCCACATTCCGGTCAGTGTCCACACGACCATGAGATTAAATATATTTCTTGAAACTGAGCACTGATTTCCTCCTAAAGGTATATATACATACTCCCGGAACCATGTGCTCAGGGAAATATGCCATCTCCTCCAGAATTCAGTGACACTCTTGGAAATGTACGGATAGTCAAAGTTCTTTTTAAAATCAAATCCGAACATTTTCCCCAGTCCGATCGCCATATCCGAATAACCGCTGAAATCAAAATAAATCTGGAATGCATAGGAAAATACCCCGATCCACGCCGTAAGGATAGACAGATTTCCTGCCGGCATCTCCGAAATTTCTTCAAAAACTTCTCCCACAGTATTGGCAAGGACAGCTTTCTTGGCAAGTCCCATGATAAAATACATTGCACCCACGCCGATTTTTGATGCGCTCATTTTCCTTTTGATGAGCTGCTCTTCAATATCGGCATACCGGACGATCGGTCCCGCGATCAGCTGCGGGAACATGCTGATATAAAGTGCAAAGTACAGGATATTCTTCTGGGCCTCCGCCTTTTTCCAGTACACATCCAGAATATAGGAAATTGCCTGAAATGTATAAAATGAAATTCCCACGGGGAGGGCAAGTTCCCTGTACGGAATATCTGTAGGAAGGATTGAATTAATCGTTTCGATCAGGAACCCGTAATATTTAAAAAATCCCAGGATCAGCAGATTGCCTGCTATCGCAAATATCACGGCAAACTTCGCCCCGCGCGGATCCTCTTCCTTCGCTTTTATGTCCCTCCCGCAGAAATAATTGAACACGATGGAAAGTATCATAAGTATGATATAGACAGGCTCTCCCCATGCATAGAAGAACAGACTTGCGATCAGCAAGACGATGTTTTTCACTTTATACGGGACCAGATAGTAAACTGCCAGCACGATCGGCAGAAACATAAACAAAAATGTAATACTGCTGAATAACATCCGTTCTTTCCTCTCTGTTTACAGGCTTATGCGGCGTATCTGCCGTCTTACAGACTGATGTGGCATATCGCCCTCTCACAGGCTGCCGCTGAAAATGCTCAGATAACGATCCGCATCCGGTGAGCAGGCATAAAAGATATAAGTCCCTCTCACACTCTGTCCTGCATCCTGGAGCAGCTTTACCTCGTCGGGTGCATATCCCTCGAAATCATTGATGCGCGACTGGATCCTCTCATCAATGGCATCCACTACTTCCTGTACCTGGCTGTCTCTTTTTACCTTTACAAGAAGCACTTCCTCCGCAGACATATTCGCTCCGGAAGAATAATACATGACACCTGTATAATCCGCTGCATTCAGTCCAAAATTACGCTTAAACAAAGCTGCATCCTGTACTGTCAGCGCCTCCGTGTCAAGGGAATCTTCTACAGATTTGCTGACTTCCTCAAACGGCTTATTGCTCCCGCTCATGAACAGCATGAGCAGCACCACAAACCCTATGATCAGGACAAACACAACATACTTCATGATATAGGCAATGCCTGGTTTTTTTGATGTCATAGTGCTGCCACCTCCGCCATATGCTCCGCCCAGATCGGATAAAAGTCTGCTCTGAAATGCTGGCCGTCCGGTTCAAAATACTGATCCTCAACAAGATCAGTATTATCGATGAACCCGATACTCCTGCTGTCACACAACTCTTTCAGGGCTGTATTATAATCAGCTATATCCGCCAGATAGGGATCATCCTCTATCGCGCTGTCCTGTACCGGAAAGATAGAGTTGACAAATACATTTGCATCCGGCAGATCGTTCGTGATCTGATCCAGCACATCTGTATACTGGGATATAAACTCATCCACATCCCCCTCTGTGGCTGCCAGATCATTTCTCCCCAGGGCGAGAAAGACTGTTCCCGGACTAAGATCCTCCGCCCGGGTGACCAGTTCATCCGCCTCGTACAGATGCACCCCGATCTTTGAGACCACACTGGAAGTATTGAGGATATCATATTCTGAAAATCCCTGTGCTACCGAGTCGCCGATCACGACCGCACCGCTGAATTTTTCCTTCACGCTGCGCGTATCCTCGCTGTCTCCGGCAGTCGATCTTTCCTGCTGTTCCAGCAGGTTTATCTTATCTTCGATCTCTGCGACACTTCCTGCCTCTTCCTGCCTGATATATTCCAGTCCGGCAGAGGTATCTGTTTCCTGATGCAGTACATTCCTTACTCCGTGGACGATGAGGACCGCCAGGATGACGACCGCTGCTGCCAGCCCCAGGAGTATTAGATACCGCCTTGTCTTACGCTTTATTTTTATCATAGACTCTTCCGACTTTCTCTTCGAAAAGAAGTTTGTGTTGATTTCTCTGTTTTTAGCTGTAATAAGCCACGATACCTTATAATAATAAAGTTTTTCGGCTTAAAAGTCAATGTCGCCGGTGTGTCCTGACAGGGTTGTTTCATGAATACACCTATACCGCCTTTTAGAAAT
>DWUX01000237.1 GCA_019120545.1 Candidatus Blautia stercoripullorum
CCATATTATAATATAAAAGGAAAAAAAAAGCAATAATATTATTTTTTTCTTAAAAAAATATATAACATTTTATTTCTACTCTTTACATTAATAAAATAATATTTTAACAATTTCTAAAAGAATATTTTTTAGCCGATAAAGAAATACTAGGATTGTAACAAAAATGTTCAACCAGGAGGTAAAGACAATGGCTAAAAATTATAGCAATGAAAACAGCAAAAACAAATCAGGAGCATCTAACAGCAGAAATACATTTGTAGAGAATTGTTTTAACAATTCTGAAAACAGCCGGGGAAAAAATGCACAGAGCAGCAACGGCTCAAAAAATAAAAATTCCGCCTCTAATAAAAACAGCTCCAGATCAGAATACGAATATTAACGCCGCTTCTTCAAGGGCCGCCCTGGAAACAGAAATGTTTTCAGGGCGGCTTTTTCTGCATAGAAGATATGTCTGCATATACTAAAAGAAAAAGGAGCATTTTCATGCAGAGTATAGACACAGTTTCTCCCCAGGAACTGGATTCTTATATAGGCAGAACTGACGCCATTATTATAGATCTGCGGGAGAAGGAAGCTTATGATAAAAGTCACCTGAAAACCGCTGTGAATATTCCTTATGAGAATATCCAGGAATGCAGAAAATTTTCCAGAAAGAAACTTCTGGTACTGTACTGTGAAAGGGGCAGTGCCAGTCTTTTTGCAGCAAGAGAGTTAATGAAAATGGGATTCAGGGTAAAATCAGTAGTAGGCGGAATCCGATGTTATCAAGGTTCCAGCTTGTATTTTCCTCCAGGGCATAGTAGAATAAAAAAATAAAATACCTGGAAAGTCCTGAAGTGTTCAGGACTGAGGAATAAAGGAGAACAGAAGATATGAAATATATGTTTGCATCAGATATTCACGGATCCGCATATTATTGTAATAAAATGCTGGAAGCATACCAGAAAGAGAAGGGGGACCGTCTGGTCCTGTTGGGAGATCTGCTGTATCACGGCCCCAGAAATGACCTTCCCAGGGATTATGCCCCTAAACAGGTGATCGCCATGCTGAATCAGTGGAAGGAGCACCTATATGTGATCCGGGGCAATTGTGACGCAGAGGTGGATCAGATGGTCCTTCAGTTCCCCATTATGGCAGATTATTGTATTATTATGGACGGAGAGCGGACAATTTACTGCAGTCACGGACATGTTTATAATGAAGAACATCTTCCTCCTATGAAAAAGGGAGATATTTTTATCCAGGGCCATACTCATGTGCTCCGTGCAGATAAAAAAGAAAACTATACGATTCTCAATCCAGGATCCGTTTCTATACCGAAAGAGGGGAATATCCCTACTTATGCTGTTTTGGAAAACGGACTGTTCAGTATTCGAGGATTTGACGGAGAAATTGTAAAGGAGCTGCAGCTTTGATGGATGAGAGATTTGAACTGATCGCTCCATGCCATTTCGGACTGGAAGCAGTATTAAAAAGAGAAATCCAGAACCTTGGCTATGAGATCAGCCAGGTAGAAGACGGAAAGGTGACTTTTTGGGGGGATGCCGGCGCGATCGCCAGGGGAAATATTTTCCTTAGAACTACAGAAAGAGTGCTTCTGAAAGTAGGCAGGATCAAGGCAGAGACTTTTGATGAATTGTTTGAAAAGACAAAAGCCCTTCCCTGGGAAGATTTTATACCTGTTAATGGAAAATTCTGGGTGGCAAAGGCGAATTCCGTAAAAAGTAAACTGTTCAGTCCTTCTGACATTCAATCCATTATGAAAAAAGCAATCGTTGAACGTCTGAAACAGGTTTATCATGTAGAGTGGTTTGAAGAGAACGGGCCGGAATATCCTATCCGTGTGGCGTTTATGAAGGATCAGGCTACCATCGGTATAGATACAAGCGGAGTATCTCTGCACAAAAGAGGATACCGCCGTCTGACAAGCAAGGCTCCTATCACAGAGACCCTGGCAGCGGCACTTCTTATGCTGACGCCCTGGAATAAAGACAGGATCCTGGTAGATCCTTTCTGCGGCAGCGGGACTTTTCCTATAGAGGCAGCCTTAATGGCAGCCAATATCGCCCCTGGAATGAACAGAAGCTTTCTGGCGGAAGAATGGAAGAATCTGGTGCCAAGGAAACACTGGTATTATGCTCATGATGAAGCAGAAAGCCTGGTAAATAAAAAAATTGAGACAGACATACAGGGATATGACCTGGACAATCAGATCGTAAAGGCGGCAAGAGAAAACGCAAGATGCGCAGGGGTAGAATCCCTGATCCATTTTCAGGCCAGAGATGTGAAAGACCTGAGTCATTCAGGAAAATACGGATTTATTGTTACCAATCCTCCATATGGAGAGCGTCTGGAAGAAAAGGCAAAGCTGCCGGCTATTTATACCAGTCTGGGAGAAAGCTTTGCGGCATTGGACTCCTGGTCCATGTACGTGATCACAGCGTTTCGCGAAACTGAAAAATATATCGGGAGAAAGGCGGACAGAAACCGAAAAATATATAACGGTATGATGAAGACATATTTTTATCAGTTTCTGGGGCCTAAACCGCCAAAAGGGACAAGGGAAGGAAAGGAATAGACAGCTATGAGGAGAATGATATTTGCTACAGGCAATGAAAACAAAATGGTAGAAATCCGGGAAATATTAGGGGATCTTCCGTTGGAAATCCTGTCAATGAAAGAGGCAGGAGTATATGGAGAAGTTGAAGAAAACGGCAGTACTTTTGAAGAAAATGCTCTTATAAAGGCCCGGGCGATCTGCAAACTGGCAGGCGAAATGGTGCTGGCAGATGATTCGGGCCTTGAAATCGATTATCTGAATAAGGAGCCAGGGATTTATTCTGCAAGATATATGGGAGAAGATACTTCTTACAGGATTAAAAACCAAAATCTGATAGACCGTCTGGAAGGTGTTCCAGATGAAAAAAGAACGGCACGGTTTGTCTGTGCCATAGCCGCAGTATTTCCTGACGGCAGAGAATATGTGGTAAGAGGAACTGTGGAAGGAAGGATTGGATATGAAGAGAAGGGGGAAAATGGATTTGGATATGATCCTATTTTTGTTCTTCCAGACAGAGGTCTGACTACAGCCCAGCTTTCCCCGGAAGAAAAAAACAGAATCAGCCACAGAGGAAATGCGCTTAGAAAGATGAAAGAGCTGCTGGAAAAAGAAAAGATATTATAAAAATAGATAAATGAGGGGCAAAATATGAAAATATTAATAGTCAGCGACACTCATGGCCATGAGGCAAACCTGAAAAAAGTAATAGAGAGGGTAGGACCTGTGGATACTTTTATCCATCTGGGCGATATTGAAGGACATGAGGACTATATAGAAGCTTTGGCAGGATGCCCTGCCCATATGGTGAGTGGAAATAATGATTTTTTCTCTGATTTTCCCAGGGAAGAAGAATTCCAACTTGGGCGCTACCATGTTATGATCACTCATGGTCATTATTATGGCGTCTCCATGGGCACAGACCGTCTGAAGGAAGAAGCTTTATCCAGAAATATCGATATTGTGATGTATGGTCATACACATCGTCCGGAAATTGATATAGACTCCAAGGTGACGGTGTTAAATCCTGGAAGCCTTTCTTATCCAAGACAGTGGGGCAGAAAACCCAGCTATATGATCATGGAAATAGATCGTGAAGGAGAAGCCCATTATACGATAAATTACATAGAAAGATGATAAAGGCATTCCTCCATGAACCCTGGAAAACAGGGGGAAATTTAAGAAAAAAAGAAAAAATAAAAAAATTTCAAAAAAAGTGTTGACTTTTGGTTATTGGTGTGGTATATTTTACTTCGTCGTCAAGCGAAACACTTAAAACGACAAAGAAAGAAACACCACGGGGTGTGGCTCAGCTTGGCTAGAGCGCCTGGTT
>DWUX01000238.1 GCA_019120545.1 Candidatus Blautia stercoripullorum
CATCTGATCATCCTTCTTATTGACGAAAGACCGGAAGAGGTAACCGATATGAAGGAGACCATTAAGGGCAAGAATGTAGAGATTATCTACTCTACCTTTGACGAACTTCCGGAACACCATAAAAGAGTATCAGAGATGACCATTGAGAGAGCAAAACGTCTGGTAGAACATAAAAAAGATGTTACTATCTTTATTGACAGTATCACCCGACTGGCAAGAGCTTATAACCTTACAGTATCACCCAGCGGGCGTACACTTTCCGGCGGTCTGGACCCGGCAGCTCTCCATATGCCAAAACGATTCTTCGGCGCTGCCAGAAATATGAGAGAGGGCGGAAGCCTGACCATCCTGGCTACAGCTTTGGTAGACACAGGAAGTAAGATGGACGATGTGGTTTACGAGGAATTTAAGGGAACCGGTAATATGGAGCTGGTATTGGACAGAAAGCTTCAGGAGAAACGGGTATTCCCGGCCATTGATATTGCCAAATCCGGAACCAGACGGGAAGACCTGCTTCTGACTTCTGATGAACTGGAAGCAGCAGAGATTATGCGTAAAGCTTTGAATGGTATGAAGTCCGAGGAGGCTACAGAGAACATTCTGAACATGTTTGCAAGAACCAGGGATAATGGAGAATTTGTCCAGATGATCAAGAAACAGAGGATTATTTAAAGCGCCCGGATTACCCTGTAAGTTTTTTATGTTGGGACTTGCATTTGAGGGGAATATATGTTACAATTTATGAGCTGTTTGAAATTGGAAAACGCATAAACAATATAAATTATCAAACTATAGAAGAGGTGAAAAAAATGAAAGAAGGAATCCATCCAAACTATCAGGAATGTACAGTGACATGCAACTGTGGAAATACATTTAAGACAGGTTCTACAAAGTCTGAGCTGCGCGTAGAAGTTTGCTCCAAATGTCATCCTTTCTATACAGGACAGCAGAAAGCTGCACAGGCCCGTGGACGTATTGATAAGTTCAATAGAAAATACGGCATTAATAAATAAGATGTATGAAGAGGTTGAGGTTTTCGGACTTCAGCCTCTTATTGCGTTTGGAGGAAAGAATGAAGTCATCGAATATTGGCGGGCAGGCAGTGATGGAAGGCATTATGATGCGCCATGGAGATGTTTATTCTGTGGCAGTGCGCAAGCCTGACAAAGAGATTGAAATTAAGGTGGAAGATTATAAGAGCATTATAAAAAACAAAAGGATCTTAAGTCTTCCCATTATAAGAGGAGTCTTTAACTTTATAGATTCGTTGGTGGTAGGAACGAAATGTCTCATGTATTCCGCCACTTTTTTTGAAGAAGAAGAGGACTATCTGAAAAGGAAAAGTCTTCAGGGGGAGGAGAAAGCAAAAGAGGAGGCAAAAAAGGAAAAAGAAGACAAAGTATTGATGACACTTACAGTCTGTTTTTCCGTGGCCTTTTCTGTAGCGTTGTTTATGGTGCTGCCCTATCTGATCGCCAGTCTTCTTCACCGCATCGGTGCTACTGAGACTATGGTAACCATTGCGGAAGCCGGGGTCAGGATTATACTGTTCCTGCTTTATATGTTTCTGATATCTAAAATGGAAGATATCCAGCGGGTATTTATGTATCACGGAGCAGAACATAAATGTATTAATTGTGTGGAGCACGGACTGCCTCTGACAGTGGAAAATGTGATGAAAAGTTCCAGATTTCATAAGAGATGCGGAACCAGTTTCTTGTTTTTTGTAATTATTGTAAGTATTATCTTTTTTATTGGATTTTTTGCGGTAATTCCAGTACAGACTATGTGGCTGCGGATAGTTATCCGGATTCTTCTGGTGCCGGCTATTGCCGGAGTTTCCTATGAGTTCATACGTTTGGCGGGAAACAGTGATAATCCGGCGGTAGTATTTTTGTCAAAGCCGGGACTGGCTTTGCAGAAGCTGACTACTAAAGAGCCCACGCCGGATATGAGTGAAGTAGCTATCGCAGCAGTGGAAGCGGTCTTTGACTGGAAGGAATATCTGAGAGAAAACTTCCCTGAGACAGAAATCCCTGAGGAGCCCTGATTATGGAAAGCTATAAAGAACTGCTGGATTTTGGAAAAGAATATCTGAGAAAAAAAAAGATTGAAAATGGGGACCTGGATGCCTGGCTCCTTATGGAATATGTGTGTAAGATTACCAGAACCTGGTATTTTATCCATGAAGAAGACAAAGTCAAAGAGGAAGAAGACGGCATTTACAGAAAGTTTATTGAAAAAAGGGGAGAGCATATCCCCCTTCAGCAGCTTACCCATGAGGCCTATTTTTTTGGCATGAGGTTCTATGTAGATGAAAATGTTCTGGCGCCCAGGCCAGATACGGAAACCTTGGTGGAAGAGGTGCTGAAAGAGCTTCCCGGTGATCAGAAAGCAGAAATACTGGATATGTGTACTGGAAGCGGATGTATTCTTCTGAGTATTTTAGCAAATAGGGAGAACGTACAAGGCACAGGAGTGGATCTGTCGGAAAAGGCTTTAAATGTAGCCAGAAGAAATGGCAGGGACTGTCAGATACAGGCTAGATGGATCCACAGTGATCTGTTTGAAAATATCCGGGGAAAATACGATGTCATTGTTTCAAATCCTCCGTATATCAGGACTTCTGTGATCAAAGGACTGATGGAAGAAGTCCGGCTCCATGAGCCGTATATGGCTTTAGACGGCCATGAAGACGGATTGTTTTTTTACAGAAAAATTCTTGAGCAGGCAGGAGACTATCTGAAGCCAGATGGGCTGTTGGCTTTTGAGATTGGATATGATCAGGGAGAGGCAGTATTCTCTCTTATGAAGGATAGAGGATATAAAAACGTGAAGATCGTGAAAGATCTGGCAGGTCTGGATCGGGTAGTAACAGGAAGAAAAAACCAGGAGGAATCATATGTTTGATAAGTTAGATGATATTTTAATACGTCTTGAAGAAATATTAAATGAACTTAATGAGCCTACTGTGGCTAATGATACAGCAAGATTTCAGAAACTGATGAAAGAGCAGAGTGAGCTCCAGCCTATTGCAGCAGCTTATAGAGAATACAAAGACTGTAAGCAGACAGTAGAGGACAGTCTGTCTATGCTGGAGGAAGAATCGGATGAAGAAATGCGGGAAATGCTGAAAGAAGAACTGTCCGAGGCGAAGAAGAGGATCGAGGAACTGGAACATGAATTGAAAATCCTACTGCTTCCTAAAGACCCTAATGATGATAAAAACGTAATTGTAGAGATCCGCGCCGGAGCAGGCGGAGACGAGGCGGCTCTTTTTGCAGCGGAAATCTACAGAATGTATGTAAAATATGCAGAGTCTCAGCATTGGAGAACAGAACTGCTTACCTTAAATGAAAATGGTATCGGCGGCTTTAAGGAAGTAACTTTTATGATCTATGGACAGGGAGCTTATTCAAAGTTGAAATATGAAAGCGGCGTTCATCGTGTACAGCGTGTGCCTGAGACAGAGAGCGGCGGCCGTATCCATACGTCTACCATTACTGTGGCAATTATGCCGGAGGCAGAAGAAATTGACTTCCACCTGGATCTGAATGATTGTAAATTTGATGTTTTCCGCGCGTCCGGAAATGGAGGACAGTGTGTAAATACCACTGACTCTGCGGTACGTCTTACCCATATTCCTACAGGAATCGTAATTTCCTGCCAGGACGAAAAATCTCAGCTTAAGAATAAGGATAAAGCGCTGAAGATCCTTCGTTCCCGTCTTTATGACATGGAACTGCAGAAGCGTCATGATGAGGAGGCTGAGGCCAGAAGAAGCCAGGTAGGAACAGGAGACAGATCTGAAAAGATCCGTACCTATAATTTTCCACAGGGAAGAGTGACCGATCACAGAATCAAACTTACGCTGCATAAGCTGGATTCTGTTTTAAATGGCGATCTTCAGGAGATCATTGACAATTTGATCGCAGCAGACCAAACTGCTAAGCTGGCTAATATGAATGAATAGGAGCTTATATGGGCAAATCGTTATTTATAGCAGAAAAGCCAAGTGTGGCCCAGGAATTTGCTAAAGCCTTAAAAGCGGGGACTCAGAGGCATGACGGCTATCTGGAGTCTGAGAATACAGTTATTACTTGGTGTGTAGGCCATCTGGTCACTATGAGTTACCCGGAAAAATATGATGAGAAGCTGAAAAGGTGGAGCCTAGAGACTCTGCCTTTTTTGCCAAAGGAATTTAAATATGAAGTCATACCGGCGGTGAAGAAACAGTTTGACATTGTCAGCGGCCTTCTCAATCGGAAGGATGTGGAGACTATCTATGTCTGCACAGACTCCGGGCGGGAGGGAGAGTATATCTACCGTCTGGTAGCCATGATGGCCCATGTAAAGGATAAAGACCAGAAAAGAGTGTGGATTGATTCCCAGACAGAAGAGGAAATCCTCCGAGGAATCCGGGAGGCAAAGGATATCCATGAGTATGACAACCTTTCTGCTTCTGCCTATCTGAGGGCAAAGGAAGACTACCTTATGGGAATTAATTTTTCCAGACTTCTTTCCCTGAAATATGGAAATGCAGTGTCCTCTTATCTGGGGACCAAATACCAGGCGATTTCTGTGGGAAGGGTTATGACCTGTGTCCTTGGAATGGTAGTCCGCAGAGAGCGGGAAATCCGGGAATTTGTGAAAACGCCTTTCTACCGGGTATTGGGAAAATTTGACCTGGGAGGCCATACCTTTGAGGGGGAATGGAGGGCTGTGGAAGGAAGCCGGTATTTTCAGTCCCCATTGCTTTATAAGGAAAATGGGTTTAAAGAGGAAAAAGACGCCCGGAGTCTTTTGGAGATTTTGTCGGCAAATCCTCCTCTTACAGCAGTGGCAGAGAAGATTGAGAAGAAAAAGGAGAATAAAAATCCTCCCCTTCTGTTTAACCTGGCAGAGCTTCAGAATGAGTGCTCCCGTCTGTTTAAGCTGAGCCCAGACGAGACGCTGAGGATCGTTCAGGAGCTGTACGAGAAAAAGATGGTGACTTATCCCAGAACTGATGCCAGAGTGCTGTCAACGGCAGTGGCAAAGGAGATATCCAAAAATATCAGAGGACTTCTGAACTATGAACATGCAAGGGAATTTGCAGGAGAGATTTTGGAACAGGGCAGCTATAAGAATATAGCAAAAACCAGGTATGTAAATGATAAGCAGATTACAGACCATTATGCTATTATCCCTACAGGCCAGGGGTTGGGAGCTCTGAAAAGTCTGGCTCCTCAGGGAGCCAGAGTCTATGAAGTAATCGTAAGGAGATTCCTGAGTATTTTTTATCCCCCTGCGGTTTATCAGAAGATCAGCCTTATATCTGTGATTGAAAAGGAGCGGTTGTATTCTTCTTTTAAGGTGCTGGTTTCCGAGGGATATCTGAAGGTTACCGGATATTCTTTTGGAAAGAATAAGAAAGAAGAGACAGGACAGAAAGTCCAGGAGGAAGAGCAGACAGAAGATACTGCCTTTCTGGAACTGCTTAAGGGAGTGAAAAAGGGAAGCACTCTTCCGATAAAGGAATTTTACATAAAGGAGGGAGAGACCTCGCCTCCCAAAAGATACACTTCCGGTTCTATGATCCTGTCTATGGAAAATGCAGGACAGCTTATTGAAGACGAGGAGCTGAGAGCTCAGATTAAGGGCAGCGGCATTGGCACCAGTGCCACCAGAGCAGAGATTTTAAAAAAGCTTATCACCATTAAATATCTGGCCCTGAATAAGAAGACCCAGGTGATCACTCCTACCTTACTCGGAGAAATGATTTTTGATGTGGTAAATGCTTCCATTCGTTCTCTTTTGAACCCAGAGCTTACGGCCAGCTGGGAGAAGGGACTGACTTATGTGGCAGAGGGAAGCATTACCTCAGAAGAGTATATGGTGAAGCTGGAAGATTTTATCAGAAAGCGGACCCAGGGAGTTATGGACCTTCGGAACCAGCTTGCCCTGCGGCAGTATTTTGACAAAGCGGCAGGCTTCTATAAAAAAACAGCAGCAGGGTCAGGAAGCAAAAAGACGAAAACCGAAGGGAAAAAATAAGCTTAGAGAAAAGATATATATTTTAGTTGGAAAAATCCTGCCGGCATAGTAAAATAGTAGAGAAAAGTCCAAAAAGAAAGCAGGTTGAAAAATGGAACAGTTAAAAATCAGTGAGCTTTACAGCGATTTAAGTAAAACTCTGGCAAAAGAACTTTTAGAGGGAAAAACCTATCCCTGGGAAGTGCTGCCTTGTATCAGCGAATTTATTGTAAAACTGGGGAATACCTTAAGCGAAGAAGAGTATGAGAAGAAGGGGGAGAATGTGTGGATTGCAAAATCTGCAAAAGTAGCTCCTACAGCTTACATTAACGGACCGGCTATCATCGGAAAAGATGCAGAAGTACGTCATTGTGCTTTTATCCGGGGAAATGCTCTGGTGGGAGAAGGGGCTGTTGTAGGAAATTCTACAGAGCTGAAAAATGTGATTCTTTTTGATAAGGTTC
>DWUX01000239.1 GCA_019120545.1 Candidatus Blautia stercoripullorum
TGCAAAGGTCTTTGTGTCAGATGATGAAAAAGCTATCGTGGGAACTATAAATCTGGATTACAGGAGTTTTTATCACCATTTTGAATGCGGGCTTTTCATGTACAGGAATTCTCAGATCCAATATATAGAAAGAGATTTCCAGGAGACACTGGAAAAATGTATCAGGATCCAGGTCTCAGATTATAAAAGGCTGAAACTTGGAACCAGAGTCCTGGGAAAAATCCTGCGGCCCTTTGCCCCTTTGATGTAAGAGCAGGTACTTGCAGGAATACGCTGTTGGTTGTAAAATAGTACAATATGAAGTAATACCTAAAGGATACAGGAAAGGTGAGGAGAAAAAATGCCGATTAAAATACAGAGTGATCTTCCGGTAAAGGAGATCTTGGAAAAGGAAAATATATTTGTAATGGATGAAAACCGGGCGGTACATCAGGATATCCGCCCCATACAGATTCTTATCCTGAATCTCATGCCTTTAAAAGAAGAGACAGAGCTGCAGCTGCTTCGTTCTCTTTCTAATACGCCTCTGCAGGTGGACGTTTCTTTTATGATGGTTAAAAGCCACACATCCAAGAATACAGCTACCAGCCATCTGAATAAGTTCTATCAGACTTTTGATGAAGTGAAAGATCATAAGTATGACGGAATGATCATTACCGGAGCGCCGGTGGAACAGATGGAGTTTGAAGAAGTGGATTACTGGGAAGAGATGAAAGAGATCATGGAGTGGACAAAAACCAATGTGACTTCTACCATCTATCTGTGCTGGGCCGCTCAGGCAGGACTGTATTATCATTATGGACTGAAAAAAAGGATGATGGATCATAAAGTCTTCGGACTGTTCCCTCATAAAGTCATGAACCGGAAAATTCCTCTTGTAAGAGGCTTTGACGATGTATTCATGGCGCCTCATTCCCGCCATACAGAAGTGCCTTCAGAAGATATCCATAACTGCAAGGCGCTGACGGTTCTGGCAGAGTCTGAGGAAGCGGGAGTGTTCCTGGCTATGGCCCAGGAAGGCCGCCAGATTTTTGTTATGGGACATCCGGAATATGACCGGGTGACTTTGGATCAGGAATACAAAAGAGATCTGGCCAAAGGCCTGCCCATTAATATGCCGAAGAACTATTATCCGGATAATAATCCGGATAATAAGCCTCTGCTTTTGTGGAGAGCCCATGCCAACAATCTGTATACAAACTGGCTGAATTACTATGTATATCAGGTAACGCCCTATGATATGGCAGGGACCCCTGACTTTACAAGATCATAAACCTTTCAGCCTGAAGAAAACAGCCTCCGTTTCATTAAGAAAGCTTTTCCTGGTGAAACGGGAGGCTTATTTTTTTGGCAGAAGTTTTCGGGGGAAAACTTTACATTCTTTTTACCTGACAGCTGTGATATGGTATACTGGTCTTAACAAGAGAAGAACGAAGTAAGACAGGGGGACAGAAGATGAAGAAAGCAAAGGCGCTTTTGAAAAACTGGAGGATAGCCATCCCCTTCCTTTTTCTATATCTGGAGATTATTTTCCATATGTATATGAAGCTGGATATGACTTATATGCCGGTATTTTTACTGCTGGCGTTTTCTGCAGGTCTGTTCTGGGACGGAGTTCTGTTTTTTCTGCCGGACCGTCCCGCCAGGATTGCAGGGGGAGTCCTGGTTGTCATGATGTCGCTGATTTTTATTATAGAATGTATCTGCAGGGATATTCTCCAGCAATATTTTCAGATTTTTGGAGGAGCAGAAATTGCCGTGGAAAATCAGCTGACAGACTATACTTCTACAGTGATACAATCTTTCTGGGAGAATAAAACCGGCATATTCCTGCTCTTTGTCCTGCCTGTTTCTGTATATATCGTCTGGGCCAAAAAAGCAAAGACGGAAAGACTTGGGAAAAAACGGAGCCGGAAAATCAAAAGAAAAAAGAGGCTGGTAAAGGGGATATGCTTCCTTGCTGCCGGAGCTCTCATGTATGGGACGGCTATGGCTGCAATTTTTCTTATACCATGGCAGGGAGATTTTACCCCGAAAATGCTCTATAGAAAAGATACCCATATAGATGATCAGGTAGAACAGCTGGGCGTTATTGCCATGCTGGGACTGGACATCCGGAATACAATATTTGGAACACCGGAAGTCAGACCTGAAGCTATCAATGAAGACGCTTCGGCTGTGGTGTCCGGAGAAATCCAGGGGCCAAGGGAAAATGAAGAGATACAAGCGCCGGAAGAAAAGGAGATTGTGTATCCTTACAATCAAATGGATATTGATTTTAACAGCCTGAAGGCTTCAGCAGCTGACAGCGGCTCAGACTGGCTCTGCGATTATTTTGCTTCTCTGAACCCCACAAGACAAAATGAATATACGGGCTTGTTTAAAGGCTATAATGTAATATTTATCACTGCTGAGGGATTCAGCGGATATATGGTAGACCCTGAACTTACTCCCACTTTATATAGGATTTCTCAGGAAGGATTTGTATTCCGGAATTTTTATTCCGCGCTGCATTTTACAAGTACTTCAGGAGGAGAATTTCAGAATCTTACCGGCCTGTATCCTAAGGCGGGATTTCCTGTAAGCATGACGGAGACCGGAAAACGGGGAACCTGTCTTCCTTTTACACTGGCAAATCAGCTGAACAGACTTGGCTATACTTCTATTGGATATCATTTTAATCAGAATATGTATGGAAGGGAGCTGTCCCATCCTAACCTTGGATATGAATGGCGGCAGTTTACCGGATGCAGGCGTCCCCTGACAGCGGAAATCAATGAATATGGGAATGCATGCTGGCCTCAGTCAGACGATTATATGATTCAACAGACTTTTAATGAATATAAGGACCGCCAGCCTTTCAACATTTATTATCTGACCATCAGCGGTCATCTGCCCTACAGCTTTTCCGGCAGCCAGATGTCCAGGCGCAACCGGGAACAAGTAGAGAACCTGCCTTATTCAGAAAAAACCAAGGCATATATTGCAGCAAACCTGGAGCTGGAAAAAGGTCTTACAAGATTGTTAGAATATCTGGAAGAGGCCGGGATCGCAGACAAGACAGTGATCGTGATGGCTCCGGATCATATTCCTTATTCTGATCTGGATGTGCTGGAAGAGCTGGCAGGCAGATCCTTCCATGCAGAATCACTGGAAAGCCTGGATGAAAAGACAGTAGATGTGGATGTATACAAAAACACCTGGATTCTCTGGTCTGCATCTATGGAAAGGCCGGTGGTGGTGGACAAACCATGCAGTCAGGTGGATATACTCCCTACTCTGTCGAATCTCCTTGGGCTGGAGTATGATTCCAGGATGATGGCAGGGACAGACGTGCTGTCCGCCGCAGACCCGGTGGTGATCTTTTTTTCGACTTCATGGCTTACGGCAAAAGGCAGATATAACAGATATACAGGCGCTTTTGAACCTGCAGAAGGCACAGAGATGAGTGAGGAGGAGAAAAACGTCTATGTGGAGAATATGAAATATATCGTGAACAGCCGCCTTATGCTGGGGCAGAGGATCATCGAAAGTGACTTTTACCGGCAGGCACATATTATAGAATAGATGTTTTCAGCCGGATTTATATAGCTGATAAAATAAGGAATATAGGAATTTAGACTTTGGAAGAAGAAGTGACATTTCTAAGCTTTCATGATAGAATCGGAGAGAGAAAGAAACCTGAGAGGAGAAAAAGATGATTGAATGTATTGTAGTAGGCGCCGGCGGTTTTATCGGAGCAGTCTGCCGTTATCTCATCGGGCTGATCCCTGTAAATGAGAATCTGGCCTTCCCTGTAAAAACTTTTGCCATAAACATATTGGGCTCCTTTATCATCGGCCTGATCGCCGGACTGGCTTTGAAGAACAATGCCCTGAATCCACGGGTGGTGCTGTTTTTGAAGGTTGGGATATGCGGAGGCTTTACCACATTTTCATCCTTTGCTCTGGAAACCGGAGATCTGATAAAGGGCGGAAATACAGCGACGGCCCTGCTGTATGTAATCTTAAGCGTGGCAGCAGGAGTGGCGGCAGTACTTGGAGGCCAGGCGGTGGTGCGCTGAAGAAGAGAAGATATCAGCTCTGCCCTGGAAAAAGTCTTTAAGACCAGGATAGGAATTGTTTTGCTGAAGTCCATCTACAAGATATAAGAAAAAAGGTACGGGAGGAGTACGCATGGATTATCAAGGTTATGTGAAAATGGGGCTGGAAGGAGAAGAAATTTGAAAAAGATACAGGAATACTTTTTATATTTTATGTTTTACTCTGTTATCGGCTGGTGCTATGAGGTATTTCTGGAGGTTGTAGTGTATCGGTGGGGATTTTCCAACAGAGGCGTACTCTTTGGCCCTTACTGCGTAATCTACGGTTTCGGGGCGCTGATCCTCCTTTTCTCCCTGGGGTGGCTGATGAAGAGAAAGATCCGGGTAGGAAAGCTGAATATCACGCCGGTCCTGGTTTTTCTTGGGATCGTGGTGATCACTACAGTGGTAGAACTGGCGGCCAGCTATGTTATGGAGGCTACAAGAGGAGAGTGGATGTGGGACTACACCAGATTTTCTTTTAATTTTCAGGGAAGGGTTGCTTTAAATCCCAGCATACGCTTCGGAATCGGAGGCATGATCTTTCTCTACATCCTCCAGCCGCTTTTTGAAAAAGGAGTCCGGAAAATGCCCCAGAGAGCTGTGCAGATAGTTTCTCTGATCCTGGCTGTTCTGTTGTGCGCAGATGTGATCTATCTGATCTTCAGATAAATATACCCCTGTACACGGAGAGTAAAGATATTGACTGTCAAGAAAGACTTGCAGTATCCGGGAAAATCCGGTATAATACATATTCGTCTGAACTACAGACATCAGTTACTTCCAGATATGGAATTGACAGTTCGAGACCATCCTGTCATTAAACAAAACTAGGGACAACATGAAGAATTAATCGTTGTTGACACGGAACTGTCACATTTAAGGGATTGTGGCATGAAGTCTTGACTCTGACTCATGCAGCAGTTTCCTTACAGGGACAGTTCTGTTTTTTTCTGTTTGGAGGTGAACGAATATGGATAATCTTGCAAAAATGAGCCGGGTGCAGAAGATGACTTTTTCTGCAATGGTAATGGCAATGTACATTGTTATTCTCTATTTTACCCAAAGCTTTTCTTTCGGGGCATATCAGATCCGTATTGCCACGGCCCTGTATGCTCTCGCCTATCTGTTTCCGTTCCTGGTTTTACCCCTTGGTCTCGCCAATTTTATATCAAATATGTTATTCGGAGGATTCGGCATCGTGGATATGCTGGGCGGCTGTATCGTCGGCATGACAGCAGCGGCCTGTATCGTGCTGATCCGCAGGAAAAACTGGAACAAGTGCCTGATCGCTGTGCCGATCATACTGGTACCTGGTCTGGGAGTGGCTACCTATCTGTCATATTTCCTTTCTATGCCCTATCCGCTGATGGCGGTAAATCTCTGCATAGGACAGCTGGTTCCATCTATTGTGGGAGTAATCCTGGTGAAAGCTCTGGAAAAGGCAATCTATCCGGGGAGAACAGCAGGAATCCCGGGAAAGCAAAGCACAGAACACTGACAATGCCGGCCGGGGAGCATTCTCCGGCCGGAAAAATTATGAACTGTTACGGATTTAAGGAGTGAATAAAAATGAGTGGAAGAACAGAAAAAGAACTGGAGGGGGTATCTCTTCTTGGAAACAAGAAAGTATCTTATCCATCAGACTATGCCCCGGAGGTACTGGAAACTTTTCCGAACAAGCATCCGGACAATGATTATTTTGTAAAATTTAACTGTCCGGAGTTTACCAGTCTCTGCCCTATGACAGGACAGCCGGACTTTGCCACCATTTATATATCTTATGTGCCCGGCGAGCGGATGGTAGAGAGCAAGTCTCTGAAGCTGTACCTTTTCAGCTTCAGGAATCATGGAGATTTTCATGAGGACTGTGTAAATATTATCATGAAAGACCTGATCCGGCTGATGGATCCGAAATATATCGAAGTATGGGGGAAATTTACCCCCAGAGGAGGCATTTCCATTGATCCTTACTGCAACTATGGAAAAAAAGGTACTGTCTGGGAAAAAGTGGCCTTTGAGCGGTTGACCCATCACGATCTGTACCCGGAAAAAGTAGATAACCGATAGGAGGTGCTCATATGTGCAAAAAGGCAATGGTCTTATTCAGCGGAGGTATTGACAGCACTACTTGTCTGGCTCTCGCTATAGAAAAGTATGGGAAGGAAAATGTGATCCCCCTTTCCATTTTTTACGGACAGAAGCATGAAAAGGAGGTGGAAGCGGCCAGGAAGATCCTGGAATATTATGGGATAAAAGGAATGGAAATGGATCTGACTTCCATCTTTGCCTATAGTAATTGTTCCCTCCTTACTCACTCTCAGGAGGAAATTCCAGAGGCTTCTTATGGGGAACAGCTGGCGCAGACAGGGGGAGCTCCGGTATCTACTTATGTGCCTTTTAGAAACGGCCTCTTTTTGTCCTGCGCCGCCAGTCTTGCCCTGTCCCTGGACTGCCAGGTGATCTATTATGGAGCCCACATGGATGATGCGGCGGGAAACGCCTATCCGGACTGCTGCCAGGCTTTTTATGAAAGTATGGATCAGGCGGTCTGGGAAGGCAGCGGAAAAGCTGTCCATATAGAGGCTCCCTTTATCAATAAAAATAAGGCCCAGATCGTGGCAAAGGGACTGGAATTGAAAGTTCCATATCAGCTTACCTGGAGCTGTTATGAGGGAAAAGAACGCCCCTGCGGGGTATGCGGAACCTGCATTGACAGACAGAAAGCTTTTGAGGCAAATGGCATAAAAGATCCGGCTCTAAGGGAATAATCTCAAATATAGCAAGTTTTCGGAAAATTTACAAAAACATGATTTTTTTCTTTACAGTAAATCGTTAAAATGATAGACACGAGAAAGTATCATAAAAAGCAATGAGAAGGTAAAAAAGTAAGAAAGAAATAGGAGTGGAAAGCTGTGGTTTACTGTATTGAACCTAAGGGGGAATTCCGAAAATTTCTGATGTATACACTGGAATCCTGCGGCTATACATCAGAGGCGATCCCATCAGGGAAAGAACTGCTGGAAGTTTTAGAACACCGCCGTCCGGAACTGATCCTTCTGGACTATGATCTGCCCGGGGAAAAGGGATTGGATATCCTGGATATTCTGAGGGACTCTTTTGAATATGTTCAGATCCCTGTGATCATGGTATCAGATACAAATGATGGATCCAGAAAAGTCCGGTGTTTTGACCATGGGGCAGACGATTATCTGTCCGAGACTATGGGAAAAGTAGAAATGATAGCCCGGATCCGGGCAGTGCTCCGCCGGGCAGAACGATATCAGCAGGCAGACAGAGCTGCCCAGATGTAATAAAAAGTTTTTCGTAAAAAGAGGACGCTGCCGCATTAATGCGACGGCGTCCTCTTTTTTCTTTTAGGAGTAATGATTAATCCATGTATTTTTTCAAAGTAGCTCTTACGGCGCCAGGTCCGGCGATCTCTTCTTTGAACATTTCTTCGATCTTGTCACCGATACCTGCCTGATACAGGTCGATTCCGAAGATATTGGCGTTGGAAAGAATAGACTTTAACTGTCCGGTGTAAGTTTCCGGTTTGCCTACTTCGATGCCTTCCAGTGCTTTGGACAGCTCAGGAAGCATTGGATCAGCAGACAGCTCAAATTTTTCACCTTCGTCATTTACGCCAAGGAGATATCTGCACCATCCTGCGATCGCCAGAGGAATCGCAGTAAGCTTTTTGGCGTCGCCGTATTTTTCTACATAGGATTTAATAGTTTCGCCATAACGGATACCTACTTTCTGTGAAGTATCTGTTGCGATACGCTGAGGTGTATCCGGCATGAATGGATTAGGAATTCTCACGTTGATAACTTCGTCAACAAAATCAGCAGGAGAGAGAATGCCGGGATCTGTAACAACAGGCATGCCTTCTACAGGACCGATCTCATGAACCAGTTTATTTAACTGAGGATCTTTCATCTCATCAGCGATCAGTGTATAACCAAGAACACATCCGTATACGGCCAGCGCTGTATGGAGCGGATTCAGACAGGTGGTAACCTTCATTCTTTCTACTTTGTTAACCGTGTCTCTATCTGTCATATATACGCCGGCTTTTTCCAGGGCAGGTCTTCCGTTGGGGAACTTGTCCTCGATTACCAGGTACTGAGGTCCTTCTGCGTTTACAAAAGGAGCAATATAAGTTCTCTTGGAAGTAATAACTGGAGCGATGTCTTCTACTCCGGCTTTCTCCAGATCTGCACATACAGAGTCAGCAGGTCTTGGTGTGATCTTGTCGATCATGGACCATGGGAAGGAAACCTGTTTCTCATCAGAAATATAGTCGATGAATCCCTGATCTACAAATCCCTTTGCCAGCCATTCTTTAGCCATGGTGGTAATGGAATTCTGAAGCTTTTCGCCATTGTGAGAGCAGTTATCCATGGAAACTACTGCCAGAGGATATTTGCCGGCTTTGTAACGCTCAAAGAGCAGAGCACATACAACAGCCATAGCAGCTCCTGGTTTTTCCGGACCATTGTCAATGTCAGCCTGGATAAATGGGAAGTAATTTCCGTCAGCGCCTTTTAGAGCATAACCTTTTTCTGTGATGGTGAAAGAAATCATCTGTAATTCAGGATTTACAAAAATCTCTTTTAAGCGGTTCCAGTCTTCCGGTACCTGAGACTGAGCTTTGATAGCTTCAGTAAGAGAGCCTAAGACTTTTTTGTCTGTAGACCCGTCAGCTTTTAAGGTAACAGCCAGTACCAGATTGTCATAAGGACGGTAGATCTTGTCCACTACGTCAAAATCGAAGGTTTCCACGCAGGTAATACCTTTGTCAGCGTCGCCGTTGGAGATCAGAGTGTCAGCCAGTCCGCCGATGAAGATACGGAAAATGTTGCCGATTCCGAAATGTACCCATACAGGAGCTTTCTTTGTGTTTTCTGCTACTTTTTCCACATCATAGGAAGGAAGAGCGATGCCGGCTGCTTCCCAGTCCTTTGTGTTTTTCAGACCTTCTAAAGTCAGTTTCATAATTTACACACGATCCTTTCTTTTTATTTTGCTTCTTTAGCCTGTTTCTCTACTGCTTCCCAGAGTCCGCAGATGTAAGCTGCGCCAAGAGCGCGGTCATAAAGTCCGTATCCGGGCATTGCTTTTTCTCCCCAGATCATACGGCCGTGGTCAGGACGGATCGGTCCGTCAAATCCGGATTCGTACAGAGCTTTTACT
Organism: Candidatus Blautia stercoripullorum; assembly: GCA_019120545.1. Lineage (GTDB taxonomy): Bacteria > Bacillota > Clostridia > Lachnospirales > Lachnospiraceae > Blautia > Blautia stercoripullorum. The sequence goes on from DWUX01000239.1 coordinate 9,281, forward strand.
ACTGCGTACATATCAAAGGTTCCATCAGAGCTTAAGTGAGCGCTTTCCTCAAAATCTCTCATGCCGTCGTTGAAACGAAGATTTCTTACATGAGCGAAGTGGATGCGGCCTTTCAGCATTTTGATAGTTGCGATCAGGTCATTGTTTAAGTTGGTTCCATAGGATCCCATACAGAAGGTTACGCCGTTGTGCTTGTTTGGAACAGCGTCCATCATTCTTTTCAGTTTTTCCTGAGTGGAAATGATACGGGGCAGACCGAATACACTCCAGGATGGATCGTCCGGATGGATTGCCATGTTGATGTCGTATTTGTCACATACGGGCATGATGGCTTTCAGGAAATATACCAGATTATCGAAAAGTTTTTCTTCATCCACATCTTTGTACAGAGCGAAGAGTTCTTTTACTTTCTCCATACGTTCCGGCTCCCAGCCTGGCATTACGGTACCGTTCATGTCGTTTTTAATACTGTCAAACATTTTTTCAGGATCCATACTGTCGATAGTGTCCTGGTTGTAAGCCAGAACTGTAGATCCGTCGTCTCTCTTACGCTCCAGTTCGGTTCTTGTCCAGTCGAATACTGGCATGAAGTTGTAGCATACCATATGGATGTCTGCCTTGCCCAGGTTTTCCAGAGTTTCAATGTAAGCTTCGATATCTTTGTCACGTTCCGGAGCGCCTGTTTTGATAGCATCGCTTACATTGACACTTTCGATACCTGCAAGATGAAGACCTGCGTCTTCTACTTCTTTTTTCATTGCCATGATCTCATCCAGAGTCCATACTTCACCAGGCATTTTGTCATACAGAGTTGTGATGATCCCCTTTACATAGCAACTCTGACGAATCTGTTCAAGAGTTACAGTATCGTGGTCTTTGCCGTACCAGCGCATTGTCATTTCCATAATAAATACCTC
>DWUX01000240.1 GCA_019120545.1 Candidatus Blautia stercoripullorum
CTTAATCTGATTTTTACTGCCATGTTCTTTTCACCTCCTGATCATTTTCATTCTTATATGTTAAAAGGGAAGTTTGAATCTTCCTCTTTTACCACCTTTGCCATTCATTAATCCAGGCATCTGTTTCATCATTTTTTTTGCCTGTTCAAATTGTTTCACCATACGGTTGACTTCTGCAATATCCACTCCAGCTCCCTTGGCTATCCTTGCCTTTCTGGAAGGATTCAGAATATCCGGGTTAGAACGTTCCCTGGGGGTCATAGAAAGGATCATAGCCTCTTTCCTGGCCAGTTCTTTTTCGTCCACCATACTCTCAAGATCTTTTACCTGAGAGCCAATTCCCGGAAGCATGCTGAGTACACTGGATAAGCCGCCCATATTTTTCATCTGATTCATACTTTCCAGATAATCGTCAAAGCCAAAGGTATTTTTCCGGAACTTCTGTTCCATCTCTTTCGCTTTTTCTTCATCCAGATTTGCCTGAGCCTTTTCAATAAGACTCATCACATCTCCCATTCCCAGAATACGGGAAGCCATTCTTTCGGGATAAAACTGTTCCAGATCAGAAAGCTTCTCTCCCATACCGACATAAAGAATAGGTTTTCCGCTGATTGCTTTAATAGACAATGCAGCACCGCCTCTGGTATCGCCGTCCATCTTTGTCAGAATCACGCCGTCAATTCCAACCTTGTTCTGGAAAGTTTCCGCTACGTTGACGGCATCCTGGCCAGTCATTGCGTCAACTACCAGAATCGTCTGATCCACAGGGACAGCAGCTTTGATATCTTCCAGTTCTTTCATCATATCTTCATCAATATGAAGACGCCCTGCCGTATCCAGAATCAAAACATTATATTTTTCGTTTTTAGCATGTTCGTAAGCAGCCTTGGAAATATCTACCGGGCTGTTTTTGTCACCCATTGCAAATACGTCCACGCCTTGTTTTTCTCCGTTAACCTGAAGCTGTTTAATAGCAGCAGGACGGTAAACGTCACAGGCAACCAGAAGTGGCTTTCTTCCTTTAGATTTCAATTTTCCTGCCAACTTTGCTGCAGTGGTGGTTTTACCAGCACCCTGAAGTCCTGCCATCATCAGAACTGTCACTTCATTGCCCGGCCGCATAGCGATCTCTGTAGTCTCGCTTCCCATAAGCTTTATAAGTTCTTCATTAACAATTTTGATCACCATCTGACCAGGGTTTAAACCGGACATTACATCCTGTCCAACCGCACGTTCCTGGACGGCCTTCATGAATTGTTTTACAACTTTAAAGCTGACATCTGCCTCTAAAAGAGCCATTTTAACTTCCTTCAGCGCCGCTTTCACATCCGCCTCAGTCAGACGGCCTTTTTTTCTTAAATTTTTAAATACATTCTGCAGTTTATCTGTTAAGCTTTCAAATGCCATCTGCTATAACTCCTTTAAAATTTCCTGAGAAATTTTTTCTATCCGCGAAACCAATTCCTGTTTGCCCAGACTGTCGCAGTCTTTGCTCAGCTGATGGATCTGTCGGATTTTTTCTCTTATGGTCACAAATTTTTCCACCAGATGCAGTTTATCTTCATAGGACTGAAGGATTCTGCTGCACCTTTTCAGATTATCGTGAACACCCTGCCGGCTTATTCCAAGTTCTTCTGCTACTTCACTGAGAGAATAGTCGTTAAAAACCACATCCTCATATATTCTTCTCTGATGTTCTGTCAGAAGTTCACCGTAAAAATCGTACAGCAATGTCTGTTCTACTATTTTTTCCACTGGCAATCACCTTGCATATCATACACCAGCCTTTCCGGACTGTCAAGTATTTTTTCTTGACACCCTATAATTTTTTTAGATTTTCATCCATACTTCCGCTTCGGAATCCCTGAATATCTAAGGTAATATAAGAAAACCCCATCTTTTTCAGCTGTTCTGCGATCCTCTCCCTTTTATCCAAAAATCTTGAAAAATCCTTCTGAGGAATCTCGATCCTGGCAATTTCTCCATGAAGGCGGAGTCTTACCTGGCAAAATCCCTCTTTTTTCAAGAACTCCTCGCCCTTTTCAATCTGCTCCAAGACCTCTGCTTTGATCTCTGCGCCGTAAGGAAGCCTTGTGGCAAGACAGGGAGTAGAAGGACGGTCCGCCACAGAAACTCCCAGTTCTGCCGCCAGCTGCCTGACCTCTTTTTTGGTAAATCCCGCGTCTGCCAGTGGGCTTATGATCCCAAGCTCCCGGACAGCCTGAAGTCCCGGACGGTAAACATGAAGATCATCTTCATTTGTTCCTTCCAGGATCAACGAGATCCCTTCGCTGTCTGCAAACTCCTTCAGTCTTTGAAACAGAGCTTTTTTACATAGATAACAGCGGTTTACCGGATTATAACGGATATCTGCCTGCTCCAACTCATTCAAAAACAGGATTTTATGAGCTACCCCGGCTTCTTCTGCTACTTTTTTTGCGTTTTCCAGATCACAGGCGGGATGAAGCATAGTATCAAAAGTTACTGCATAGATCTTTCTGCTTTCCTCCATAGATTTCTTAGCCGCCATAAGCAAAAGGCTGCTGTCTACGCCTCCTGAAAAGGCGATGCAGATATCCTGTCGGGTGTATTCCTTCATTTTATCATAAAAAGCTGCTTTCTTTTCTTCATATGTCATTTCCATAACCTCCTGCCAAAGCCGCGGCCTCATCATAGACATTCCTGTAGGGACGCCCGGTATCCAGGCAGACCTGTTTTACAGTATCATATTCTGGATAGTAGAATTTCTGTCCATGGTGGCTGCAGACTTTAATTTTAACTTTGTGACCGTCTTTTAATTGAACTTCTGTAAAAGACCTGGGAAGAATCCTTCGGTTCTCTTCATATCTACGCAGTCCGATACTGGTAGTCTCTCTGAAAATAATATCCTCCAGGTCCTTTTGTTTTTCTTTTTTGCAGATCACCTGGAGCATATAAGCTGGCCGCCCCTTTTTCATAAAAATCGGGAAACAGCTTGCATCCAGAGCTCCTGCCTTCATCAGACATTCGATGGCGTATCCCAACTGTTCTCCTGAACAATCGTCTACATTTGTCTCCAAAACCTGTACCTGGTCCCTTTCCCTATCATCCTCTTCGCCATCCCATCTTTCACCCAGGACCAGAGCCCGCAGGATTCCCTGATCCTCTTCCTCCCGGGAAATCCCGGAAGCTCCATCCAGGATGCTTTTTACCCCGATTTCCTTAGCCGTTTCTCCGAAAACCGACAGAAAAGCAACGCTTCCCGGAGTGAGATTTTCTTCCTCCCCGGGAAGAAAATCCATGGAAAGCCTGCTCTCTTTTAAAATATACAGTATTGTTTCTGACGGGATCATTCCTTCTTTTCCGATACCCATCCCCTCTTTCAAAGGACTGACTCTGCAGGTTGAAAATCCCAGCAGTTCCATGGTTGCAGCCAGGGCAGCTAATGATACCAGAGATGTTTCGCTGCCCGCCAGCTGCAAAAATGGTTCCTGGACAGAAATACCTTCTGCAGCCCAGAGCATCTCCGCCATTTTCTCCGTTTTTTTTCCAAAATCACTTACTTCTTTCCATGAAGAAAGATAATCCGACACCTGTTCCAGGCTGATTTTTTCTGTCACTTTCCCAGAAATATGTCCTTTATGCTCTTTTCTGGAATTTCTATCATATTCAATTTGAATATCAAAGGAGAAAATTTTCTCCAGTCGCTCCTGAAGTTTTCTTAAATCCGTATCCAGTCCCCAAAGAGCTCCAAGGATCTTCTCGCAATCTATTTTTCCTATTCCCTGCAGGAATAATTCTTTCACATTTTTTTCCTCCTCTTTGGTTTTTTATCAGCATTATAGCATAAGTTTTCTTTCATTTCATCTGGTTTTATATTGCATATTTTCCTGCCAGTGTCTAAAATAATAAAAAAGACAATTCATAAGGAGGAAACAGATCATGACAACTTCAAAAGTATATTTCTCGGATCTTCGGGTAAAAAACGGGGATAATCTGCTTCAAAAACTCCAGCGTCTGATCAAAGCTGCAGGAATTGGAAAAATTGATTTTGAAAACAAATACGCAGCTATTAAGATTCATTTTGGAGAACCTGGAAATTTGGCCTTTATCCGTCCCAACTACGCAAAAGCAGTGGCGGATGTTGTAAAAGAGCTGGGAGGAAAGCCCTTCCTTACAGACTGCAATACCTTGTATGTAGGCGGAAGAAAAAATGCCCTGGATCATTTGGACAGCGCTAATCTGAATGGATTTAATCCGGTCACCACCGGGTGCCAGATCCTTATCGCCGATGGTCTGAAGGGGACGGATGAGACTCTTGTTCCCGTAGAAGGGGGTACTTATGTAAAAGAAGCTAAAATCGGCCGGGCTATCATGGATGCAGACATCATTATTTCTCTGAACCACTTTAAAGGACATGAAGCCACCGGATTTGGAGGGGCTCTGAAAAATCTCGGTATGGGATGCGGTTCCAGAGCCGGAAAAATGGAAATGCATTCTGCCGGAAAACCTCATGTAGATCAGAATCTGTGTATAGGATGTCAGATGTGCGCAAAAATATGTGCTCATGACGCGCCGCAGTTTGAAAACAAAAAGGCTTTTATAGACCATGACAAATGTGTAGGCTGCGGCAGATGCATCGGTGTCTGTCCAAAAGATGCAGTGCTGCCTGCTTCTGATGAGTCGAACGATATCCTGAACTGTAAAATTGCAGAATACGCAAAAGCAGTTATCCAGGGACGCCCGAATTTCCATATCAGTCTGGTCATCGACGTTTCTCCTTACTGCGACTGTCACGGAGAAAATGATGCCGCTATAGTTCCTAATGTAGGAATGTTTGCTTCTTTTGATCCGGTAGCACTGGATGTAGCCTGTGCTGATGCAGTGAATGCTCAGCCGGTAATCCAAAACAGTAAACTGGGAGACTGCGGGGAAGAAGAACGGGAAGCCCATCATCATGATCACTTTCACAGCATCTTCCCTGAAACCAACTGGGAATCCGCCATTGAACACGGAGTCGCTATAGGTATCGGCAGTAAAGAATATGAACTGATCACAGTAAAATAATAAAGCAAAAGACTATACTACAAAAGGATGTGCGTCCGATGGTTTTGTTTTCCGGCGGATGCACATCCTTTTTCTTTATTTTACAGACTGGCCGTTACCAATTTTGGACGATATCCCTGTTCCTGGAGAGCGTCCAAGATTTCTTTTTTATGCTCTGTTCCAAAAGCTTCCATGGTGATCCGCAGCTCTACTGCAGCGTTTCTGTTGGTGCTTACAAATTGATTATGCTCCAGTTTGATCACATTTGCCTGTTTTTCGGCAATGATTCCTGCTACCCGGACTAATTCTCCCGGTCTGTCAGGAAGAAGTGTGGAGACTGTAAAGATACGGTCTCTGGCAATCAGGCCATGCTGTACGACAGAAGCCATAGTGATCACATCCATATTCCCGCCGCTTAATATAGAAACCACCTTTTTATTGCGGAATTTCAGATGTTTTAAGGCAGCTACCGTCAGAAGGCCGGAATTTTCTACGATCATTTTATGATTTTCTACCATATCCAGAAATGCTACAACCAGTTCGTCGTCATCTACTGTAATGATCTCATCTACATTCTTCTGGATATAAGGGAAAATATGATCCCCTGGACGTTTCACTGCAGTACCGTCTGCTATGGTATTGACTGTAGGAAGAGTGACAACTTCTCCTTTTTCCAGAGATGCCTGCATACAGTTGGCTCCTGCAGGCTCTACTCCGATCACTTTTGTATTAGGATTCAGAAGTTTAACAAGAGTGGAAACCCCTGTGGCAAGTCCGCCTCCTCCAATGGGAACCAGTATATAATCTACCAGGGGAAGTTCTTTGATGATCTCCATAGCAATGGTTCCCTGACCGGTAGCTACCGCCGGATCATCAAATGGGTGGATAAAAGTATATCCGAATTTTTCAGCCAGTTCATAGGCATGATCACAAGCCTCGTCATAGACATCCCCGTAAAGCACAACCTCCGCCCCGTAGCTTTTGGTCCGCTCCACTTTGATAAGAGGAGTTGTGGTAGGCATAACGATCACCGCTTTTACGCCGAAAGCTTTGGCTGCATAGGCTACGCCCTGAGCATGATTGCCTGCGGAAGCCGTGATCAGTCCCTTTTCTCTCTCTTCCTGAGAAAGAGTGCTGATCTTATAGTAGGCTCCCCGGATCTTATAGGCTCCGGTCACCTGCATATTTTCAGGCTTTAAATACACCTTATTTCCTGTCTGGGCGCTGAAATAATCACTGTATACCAATTTAGTCTCCTGAGTAACTTTTTTTACGATTTCTGCTGCTTCTTCAAACTTATCTAATGTCAACATCTGTCTTTATCCTTCTTTCTTTATTTTCTGTCATTCCTCATCCTGAGCGCCTGTATTAAACAGAGCATTTACAAATTCGTCAGAATCAAATTTCTGAAGATCGTCTATGGTCTCTCCCACTCCGATATATTTTACAGGAATCGACAATTCTGACTGGATAGCTACTGCGATACCGCCTTTAGCGGTTCCATCCAGCTTTGTCAATATGATTCCCGTAACATTTGCCACTTCATTAAACTGCCGCGCCTGGGCGAGGGCATTCTGCCCGGTGGTTCCGTCCAGAACAACCAGAGTCTCCAGATATGCTTCCGGATATTCTCTGGCAATGATCTTATAGATCTTCCGCAGTTCTTCCATAAGATTCTTTTTATTGTGAAGACGCCCTGCTGTATCACAGAGGAGTACATCCGCATCTCTTGCTTTAGCTGCGGCGATAGCATCATAAACCACAGAAGCAGGATCCGCGCCCTCCTGGCCTCCGATCAGTTCCACGCCTGCCCGGTTAGCCCACTGGGTAAGCTGTTCTCCCGCTGCAGCACGGAAGGTATCTGCGGCTGCCAATATCACTTTCTTTCCCTGACTTTTCAGTTTCCCTGCCAGCTTCCCAACAGAAGTTGTTTTTCCTACACCGTTTACTCCAATGACCAAAACCACAGATTTCCGGTTTTCAAATTCGTAAGCCGTCTCTCCTACTGCCATCTGTTCTTTTATACTGTCCATAAGAAGCTGCTTACACTGGGAAGGATCTTTGATATGTTTTTCCGCCACCTGTTCTTTCAGACGTTCGATAATAGCATTGGTAGTATTGATGCCAATATCGCCCATAACAAGGATTTCTTCGATTTCCTCATAAAAATCATCGTCTATACTGGAATATCCGCTGAAAATCGAATCAATTCCAGATACTATATTTTCTCTGGTCTTGGAAAGCCCCTCTACCAGACGTTTAAAAAAACCTTTTTTCTCTTCTGCCATAATTTCCTCCTATTTATCCAGATCATTTTCGATCAGATCTACAGAAACCAGAGTAGATACTCCTTTTTCCTGCATGGTGATGCCGTAAAGCCGGTCTGCTGCTGCCATGGTACCGCGTCTATGTGTTATAATAATAAACTGTGTATTTTTTGTCAACTTATGAAGGTACTGGGCATATCTGGTAACATTAGAATCATCCAAGGCAGCTTCGATCTCATCCAGAAGGCAAAACGGCGAAGGCTTCAGGTTCTGAATAGCAAAAAGCAGGGCTATCGCTGTAAGAGCCTTTTCTCCTCCGGAAAGCTGCATCATATTCTGCAGTTTCTTTCCCGGAGGCTGAGAAATGATCCGGATTCCGGCTTCCAGGATATCCTCTGTCTCATCTAACTCCAGAGTTCCCTTGCCGCCTCCGAACAATTCCTTAAAAGCCTTATCAAACTCTATCCGTATCTGAGCAAACTTTTCTTCAAACTGACGTCTCATTCCGGTATCCAGTTCCTGAATAATGCCAAGAAGAGTTTCTTCGGATTTCACCAAATCTTCATGCTGGGTTTTCATAAAGTCATGTCGCTGAGAAATTTCTTTATATTCTTCTATAGCGTTGACATTCACATTGCCCAGCTGCCGGATTTCGCTTTTTACCTGCTGGATCTGCTTTTTAATCTCGGTTCTTTCTCCCAGATCATCCTGCATCTGCTCTTTTGCCCGGCCATAGGTAATCTCATATTCTTCCCACATATAATTTGTCTGGGTTTCCTGCTCTTCTTCCAATTTTTCTTTCTGTCCCTGAAGTCTGTAACTTTCCTTATCCAGAAGACTCATCTTTGAAGACAATTCATCTCTTTTTGCAAAAAAGCCTTTATGATCCCTGGTCATTTCTTCTTTGCTTTCCAGCCCAAGTTTTATTTTTTCCTGCTCCTGCAAGACTTCCTCTTCTGCTGCATGGATTTTTTCCTGGATCTGGGCGATCTCTTCTTCTTTTTGAAGAATTTCTTCCTGTCCCCTGTTCATATTGCCTGTTAATATTTCTTTCTGTTCATTAAGGCTTCTGATCTCATCTTGGATACGATTCAGATTTTCTTCCACAAACCCCTGTCTGGAAGTAAATCCGGCAGATTCAAGATGTATCTGCTCCAGTCTTGAAGAAATCTCAGATTCTTCCTTTTTCCTTTTTTCCAGCAGTTCCTGGTTCTTGTTGATCAGATCCTCCAGGCTTTTTTCCTGGCTGGCGCTTGTCTCCAATTCCATCTGGATAGAAGACGTATTTTCTCTGATTTCTTTTGTCTGTTTTTCCAGTTCTTCTTTTTCCAGTTTCAGATCTTCATACTCTTTGCGGATTTCTTCTTTTTTTCCGCCCATAGAGTCTAGATTTACCTGAACTGTATTTTCCCGGATATACTGTTCCTGGAGCTGTTCCTGTATAGAAGCCGCCTGGTCTCTGTACTGATTTCTTTTTTCTCTGTATTCTTCCAGCTTCTTCTGCATCTCCTCCATATCCTTTTTCAAGGCTTCTACAGTATCCTGAAGTTCTTCAATCTCACGCCGTCTTCCCAGAAGATTGCTGTTATTTTTAAAGGATCCTCCTGTAAGGGAACCTCCGGGGTTCAAAGATTCCCCCTCTAAAGTAACCATCCGTATGCTGTAATGATATTTTCTGGCTATCCCGATACCATGATCAATATGGTCCACCACCAGAGTCCGTCCCAGCAGATATACCGCAAGCCCCTGATATTCTTCGGCCACTTTTACCAGATCACTTGCTATCCCTATGACTCCCGGCTCTTTTAAAACCTGAAAGTTGTTCAAAGGTTTCTTATTATTCATACTGGTAAGAGGAAGAAATGTAGCCCGTCCGTATTTATTTTTTTTAAGAAAGCCGATCAGTTCTTTCGCTGTATCCTCATTATCTGTAACGATATTCTGAATACTTCCTCCTAAAGCTGTTTCAATGGCTGTTTCATATTCCTTCTCCACCTTCAGGATATCTGCCACAACTCCCCGGATACCCGGAACCCGCTTTTTTTGTTCCATTACTCTCCGAATGCTGTTTCCGTATCCGTCATAACGTTCTGTTATGTTTTTCAGAGATTCTAAACGTGAAGCTTCACGATGATAAGCGGTCTGCCCTGTCTCCAGCTGGCTGCTTCCTCTGGCAATTTCCGCCTGATACTTTTTAATCTGATCTTCACATCGATTCCCCTGTCTGACCAGTTTTTGAATATTTTCCTCAATTTCCGCCTTTTCTTTTTTATACTTTTCTCCAGAGTCCTGGAGTCTGGCAGCCTCACTTTTCAAAGTGATATATCTCTGGTTCAGCTCTGTTCTGCGCAAAGAATTCTGCTCCATCATAGCATCGTAACGCTGAAGTTTTCCCTTTGTTGAGGCCCGTAGATTTAAAATTTCAATAATTTCATTTTTCCCTTTTTCTACTGTTTCCTCCAGCTTATGGATTTCCATAGCAGCCTCTTTAAATTCTGTCTGAACCTCTTCCAATGATTTTTCGAAATTTTTAACTTTTTGTTCAAGATCTTTCTTTTCTTCCAGACAGTTTTCGGCTTCATCCCGTCTTTTTTTCAATTCCTCTTCCAAGCTGTCTTTTCTTTCCTGATAATGGATATCATTTTGCCGGGCAGAATTAATCTGTTCCTGTAAAATATGTATCTGATTTTCCAGCTGCTGTTTCTTCAGAGTCTTTTCTGTGGTTTCCTCCCTGGCTTTCTGGATCTCTTCCTCCAGCTTCTCCAGTTCTTTTTCCAGTCTGTCGTACTCTGTTTTGGTCTTTTCAAAATCCGCCGCTGTTGTTTCCAGATCGGACTGGACAATCCTGCATTTTTCTTCATTTTCCTTCAGCTGTGCCCGAATCTGTTCCATCTCTGACAGAAACAGCTGAATATCCAGGTGCTTAAGAGTTTCTTTCTTCTTCAAATAAACTCTTGCTGTTTCGGACTGTTTCTCCAATGGAGCCAGCTGTCTGGACAATTCTCCCAGAATGTCTCTGACCCTTGTAAGATTCTGCTGTTCTTCTTCCAGTTTTTTAAGAGCTGTATTTTTTCTTCTTTTAAATTTTACGATTCCCGCTGCCTCGTCAAAAAGTTCTCTTCTTTCTTCCGGTTTTCCACTCAGGATCTTGTCAATCTGTCCCTGCCCGATAATAGAATAACCTTCTTTACCAATACCTGTATCATAAAACAGTTCGTTGACATCTTTCAGTCTGCAGGATGTCCCATTCAGCAGATATTCACTTTCACCTGAACGGTAAAGCCTTCTTGCAATGGTAACTTCCTGATAATCAATAGGAAGCTTATGATCACTGTTATCCAGAGTGATCGCTACATACGCAAACCCCAGGGGTTTTCTGGTTTCTGTTCCGGAAAAAATCACATCCTGCATATTGCCGCCTCTGAGCTGCTTTGCACTTTGCTCTCCCAAAACCCAGCGCACAGCGTCTGCAACATTGCTCTTTCCACTTCCGTTCGGTCCGACGATACCGGTAATGCCATTATGAAATTCAAAGGTAATTTTATTGGCAAAGGACTTAAAACCCTGTACATCAATACTCTTTAAATACATAAGTCACCCTTTTTGCTTCTTAGTTTTTTTATGGCACAGTATGCAGCCTGCTGCTCCGCTGCCTTTTTCGTATGTCCGCATCCTTCGCCCAGGACTGTTCCTCCCAGCAAAGCTTCTACATAAAAGGACTTATTGTGATCAGGCCCTTCTTCTTTAACAAGAACATAATGTACATCCTCTTCATACTGCCCCTGGACAATTTCCTGAAGTGTAGTCTTGCTATCATAAAAGAGCTGCTTATTCTCAATATCATTTAAAATAAATTTATGAATAAACTCTTTTGCATTAGCAAAACCACCGTCCAGATAAATCGCTCCGATCAAAGCTTCCATCGCATCTGAAACAATGGAATCTCTCCGGCGCCCCCCTGTAGCTTCTTCACCTTTTCCCAGAAGGAGGTAATCTCCAAGAGGGATTTCCCTTGCACACAGAGCCAAAGTAGGCTCGCATACCAGACTGGCTCTTTTTTTTGTCAGTTCTCCTTCCGGCATATCCTGAAATTTGTGAAATAAAAATTCACTGGAAGTAACTTCCAGCACTGCGTCGCCTAAAAATTCCAGTCTTTCATTATTACCGCTGTAAGGGATATGGTGTTCATTAGCATAAGAACTATGTGTCATAGCATTTATAAGAAGCTGAAAATTTTGAAATTTATATCCTATTTTCTTTTCCAGCTCTAAAAATTTTCTTGTATTCTTCATAATCTCTCCTTCGCAAGGAAAGGGGATGTCTCCGCTGTATTCAAGATTCCCCCAGCTCTGAAGACATCCCTGATCCTTAGCCAATTATCTGCTTAATCTTTTCTACTGCATCTCCTACAGAAACAATCTGTTCCACCTCTTCTGCAGGAATCTCAATGTCAAACTCTTCTTCGATACCCATCATAATTTGGAAAACATCCAGAGAATCCGCTCCCAGGTCATCTACAAAAGTAGTGTCCATTGCCACCTCCGCGGTATCTACATTCAGGACCTCTGCAATTATCTTCTGTAATTTTTCCAATTCCATGATATGCCCTCCTTATCCTTCCTTTTTCTCTTCTTTTGAAACCATAAGGTTTTCTCCGATTCGTTCATTGATCCGCTGTTCTTTAAACGATATACACTGGATAATAGAATTTTTAAATTCCATTTCCTTGGAATTTCCATGGCATTTTACCACCAGCCCTTTCAGTCCCAGAAGAGGCGCTCCCCCATACTGGCTGGCATCGAAACTTTTTAATGTGCTTTTTAAAGCAGGTTTTATAAGAAGAGCCCCTATCTTGCTGCGGAGCGAAGACATTAATCCTTCCTTTACTTTTGACAGCAATGTAGAACCCAGTCCCTCATATAACTTCAGGATCACATTTCCGACAAAAGCTTCTGTTACGATCACATCTGCCCCTCCTGCAGGTATATCTCTGGCTTCGATACTGCCGATAAAATTAATATCTCTGCATTCTCTGAGAAGGGGATATGTCTCTTTCACCAGCGCATTTCCTTTTTCCTCCTCAACACCGATATTGACAATTCCTACCCTTGGATTCTTAATACCTACTACATTTTCCATATAAATAGCGCCCATTTTGGCGAACTGAACCAGATGAGAAGGTCTGGCGTCCACATTTGCGCCGCAGTCAATAAGAAGAGAAACCCCGGTCTTGGTAGGGATCAGAGGAGCTAAAGGAGCTCTCTCAACGCCTTTAAGTCTTCCTACGATAGTGGTTCCGCCCACTAAAATAGCCCCTGAACTTCCAGCCGACACGAATGCATCAGCCTCTCCTCTTTTTACCATTTTCATGGCAACCACAATAGAAGAATCCTTTTTCCCTCTGATGGCGGCTACCGGCGGCTCCCCGGTTTCAATCACTTCACCGGCATTCACTACACGTACTCTTTCCTTGGGATAAGTACAGACAGCCAACTCTTTCTCGATCACATCCTGTTTTCCTACCAGCAGCACTTCTACATTTTCTTTTTCATTAACTGCAGCCACCGCCCCTTTTATTGCTTCTGAAGGGGCATAATCCCCTCCCATGGCGTCTACTGCAACTTTGATCAAATTTTCCATGTCAATCCTCCTGTTATACTAACAATGATTGTACTAAACATCTTAAAAAAATGCAAGAGGCCGCACCTGTTTCAATCCAGGCGCAGCCTTTCTGAAAGGAAAACCTTCATTTTGACTCTGCTTTTTTAAATATTATTGCTGATCTTTTTCCTTCTGACTGTCTGCTTCTTTACTTTCTGCCTCTTTTTCGTCTTTTGAATCGTCCTTTGAATCATCTTTTGAATCGTCCTTGGCCTGTACTACTACTTCAGCAGTATCACTGGTAATTCCGTTGCTGGAATTATCAATAGTATTAGTTGCAACCACATAATAGTACATGGTTCCCTCTTTCTCCGTAGAAGGAGTATAGCTGTTCTCTGTTGCTCCCTCGATCAGGGTGCCTCCTCCATTAATATTTGTAGAAGACTGATACCACTGATATGTAATCGTACCATCATCGGAAGTCGTTGCTTCCACACTTAAAGCCTTAGCCTCATCGCCAACCTTATAAGTAGCAGAACCGCTTAAATTCGTCTTCCACTCCGGCTTAGCCACTTCTACTTCCGGTTCTTCTTCTACCTCAGTCTCTTCCGTTTTTTCCTCTTCTTTTTCCTCAGCAGCTTTGCCTAAAACCTGGTCTTTCAGATGCTGTATCTGACTGCAGCCTGTCATACTTAAAATAAGACATCCGGAGACGAGAAAGATCAACCCTTTTTTTAACCATTTATTTTTCATGATAAATTTCCTCCTTAAATAAAAGTACTCTCAAATCACTAATTTAACAGAACAATATCATATTAGCCTATTTTCCCTTGTTCTGCAAGGTTTTTCGAAAAATATTACAATTTTATTAAGCAATTATTATAATAAATTCATACAAATAAAGCCCTGAGGCAAATACCTCAGGGCTGCAAGCTGCATGATTTATGCTTCTTCCATTTTGATAATTTCTCTCTTGTTGTAGCTTCCGCATGCACGGCAAACTCTGTGTGGCATCATTAATGCGCCGCACTTGCTGCATTTTACCAAATTGGGAGCGCTCATTTTCCAGTTTGCTCTTCTTTTATCTCTTCTAGCTTTAGAAGATTTATTCTTTGGACAGATGGACATAGGTTACACCTCCTTAAATTTGCTAAATATATCACGGATTGCCGCCATTCGCGGATCAGGACTTGACTGATCGCAATCACAGGAACCTTCGTTCAGATCTTTGCCGCATACCGGGCAGAGACCACGGCAGTCCTCTCTGCATAGAACCCTTAAGGGCCAATGGATTAAAATCTCATTATGCACCAACTGCTCTACGTCCAGGCTGCAACCTGTGACATAATTAATTTCATCTAAGTCTTTTATCCTGTCTTCCTTAGAAGCCTTCATATCAATCTCCTGTTCCAGATCGACAAGAAATTCTGTAGGAACATCCTTCAGACACTTATCACAAGGAATATGAATCACAATACGTCCTTTAGCTTCTATCTTCAGAACCTTTTTTCCTGTATTCGTAATAGTCACAGTCAAAGGTTCTTTCTCCGCCACAGGGAATACTCCCAGTCTGCTTTGAAAGGAATCCATGGAAACAGGTGCTTCCACAACC
The DNA here is from genome assembly GCA_019120545.1 of Candidatus Blautia stercoripullorum. Lineage (GTDB taxonomy): Bacteria > Bacillota > Clostridia > Lachnospirales > Lachnospiraceae > Blautia > Blautia stercoripullorum. Next base: position 14,506 of record DWUX01000240.1, read on the forward strand.
TGTGTCTTTCCTTCCAGGGATAAAATTTCTGATAAATCAATTAGCATAATAGTCTCCTAATCACACCTTGTCAATTATACATAGGTATCCCAGGTTTG
>DWUX01000241.1 GCA_019120545.1 Candidatus Blautia stercoripullorum
TCTTCTCTATGCCGAAGAATAAGAAAACTGAGGAATATATTACAGGGAGGTTTGGCTGATGAGACCAAGATTCGACCAGCAGCTTGAGGAATTAAATCTGGAACTGATCAAAATGGGATCCCTCTGTGAACGAGGAATCCGTAAAGCGGTAGATCTTCTTATGGAAGAAAAGACCAATGCAGACATTAAAGATGTAGATATGATCGAGGAAGAGATCAATCAGAAAGAGAGAGATATTGAGTCCCTTTGCATGCGCCTTCTCCTTCAGCAGCAGCCGGTAGCTACAGACCTGAGGAATATTTCCTCTGCGCTGAAAATGATCTCCGATATGGAAAGAATCGGTGATCAGGCACAGGATATTGCCAACATGGCTAAATTTGTGAAAGTACAGGAGATTGCTCATAAAATTCATATCGGCGAGATGGCAGAGGCTGCTATCAAGATGGTCACAGAAAGCATTGATTCTTTTGTAAAAAGAGATTTGGAAGCTGCAAAAAATGTGGTAAAATATGATGATGTAGTGGATAATCTTTTTATCAAGGTAAAAGACGAGCTTCCTGAGCTTGTTCAGAAAGATGCAAAAAATGCCGAATATTATATTGACTTGATTATGATTGCAAAATATTTAGAGCGTATCGGCGACCATGCGGAGAATATCGCCCAGTGGGTAGAATATTCCATTACAGGGGTACATGAGGCTCTTAGACAGGAGTAGATAGTATCAATGATTTATTTAGTAGAAGATGATGAGAGTATCCGGGAGCTGGTGGTCTATACACTGAACAGCCAGGGTATGGAAGCGGAAGGCTTTGGGACACCTTCAGACTTCTGGAACGCATTGGATAACAAAATTCCGGATCTGATTCTTCTGGATATCATGCTTCCAGAAGAAGACGGTATGGAAATTTTAAAGAAATTAAGAAAAAGAGGAGACACTAAAAACCTTCCCATTGCTATGCTGACTGCAAAAGGCAGCGAATATGACACGGTAAAAGGGCTGGACAGCGGAGCCGATGATTATATTCCAAAGCCTTTCCGTATGATGGAACTGGTGTCCAGGATCAAGGCGCTCCTGAGAAGAAGCGGAAAAACGGGGCAGGCAGATAAAGAGTTTACCATTGACGGCCTGTATGTATCTCAGAAAAAACATCAGGTAAAAGTAGGGGACAGAGAAGTTGTCCTTACTTTAAAGGAGTTCGAACTTCTCTTGCTTCTCCTGTCTAACCCGGGAATCGTCTTTACAAGAGCGCAGCTTTTAGACAAGATCTGGGGCTATCAGTTTGACGGCGAAAGCAGAACAGTAGATGTGCATATCCGTACTCTCCGGCAGAAGCTGGGCGAGGCGGGACGCTATATCGAAACAGTAAGAGGTATGGGATATAAAATAGGAGGACCTTCATGACAAAAAGGATTTTTAAGTCAATTATCCTGGCGTCTGTGATCGTGCTTCTGGCCAGCGGCGGGCTGACCATGGGTGTGCTGTATAATCATTTTGGAAATCAGCTGGAGGAGGAACTCCGCACAGAAGCGGAGTTCCTTTCTATTGCTGTTGAGAATGAAGGAATGGCTGCTTTTGATTCTCTTCCGGCAGAAGCGGAGAGGATCACATACATTGACACAGACGGCACGGTTCTTTTTGATAATGAATCAGATACAGAAAATATGGAGAATCATCTGGACAGAGAAGAGATCCAGGAGGCTATGGAAGACGGCAGCGGAAGGGCGATCCGGGAATCAGATACCCTTTCACAGAGAACCTTATACTATGCTCTTCGTTTAAGCGACGGCAGAGTACTCCGCGTTTCCAGCACTCAGTACAATATTCCCGGACTTTTAGGAGGGATGATCCAGCCATTGCTGATCATCCTGATCATTACAGCTGTTTTAGCCGGTGTGCTGGCTTCAAGACTGGCTAAAAATATTGTAAATCCTCTGAACCATCTGGATCTGGATCACCCGGAGGAAAATCAGACCTATGAAGAGGTAGCGCCTCTTCTTACCAAGATCAACCGTCAGCAGAAATCTCTTCAGGCAGAGATCGCAGAGGCGAAGCGTCAGCAGGAAGAGTTTTCTATTATTACAGACAATATGGAAGAGGGATTCCTGGTCATTGACTCTCATACAGAGGTGCTGTCTTATAATTCCAGCGCTTTGAAATTATTGGGGGCAAGGCCTCAGGATGCCAGACAGAGTGTTCTGGCTCTTAACAGAAGTGAAAGCTTCCAGAATACAGTGGAAAAGGTACTGGGTGGCCAGCATGTGATCTCGAATCAGGAATTCCAGGGGATTACCTGCCAGGTAGCTGCAAATCCTGTATTCCAGGATGGGAAGGTGACCGGCGCAGTGATCCTGATCCTGGATGTTACAGAGAAAATGAAAGGGGAACAGATGAGGAGAGAATTTACCGCAAATGTCTCTCATGAACTGAAGACCCCTCTTACCTCTATTTCCGGATTCGCAGAGATCATCAGCGACGGTTTTGTGAAGCCTGAGGATACGAAAAAATTTGCCGGACGTATTTTCAAAGAAGCCCAGAGACTGATCACTCTGGTAAATGATGTGATCAAGATCTCTCAGCTGGATGAAGGAAAGCTGCCTTATGAAAAAGAGACCATAGATTTATATGAGATGGCAAGAGAAATTCTGAAGAGGATGGAAGATCATGCAAAGAATGAGGGAGTCCACCTGTATCTTTATGGCCCCCACATTAAGACCAATGCAGTGAAATCTATTCTGGATGAGATTCTCTATAATCTTTGCGATAACGGCATTAAGTATAATAAAAAGGGAGGCAGCCTTACAGTTACCATCGGCCAGGATGAAGAAAGACCTCAGATAACAGTGGAAGATACGGGAATCGGGATTTCCGAAGAAGACCAGAAGAGAATATTTGAAAGATTCTATCGTGTTGACAAGAGCCACTCAAAGGCTATTGGAGGAACAGGACTGGGCTTATCTATCGTAAAGCACGGAACCATGTTCCTGGGGGCTGATATGAAAGTGGAAAGTACCCTTGGAGAAGGCAGCAGATTTATCCTTACACTGCCGGAAGACGAATAGAAAACAGATTCAGAAGCATATCCTGCTGAAAACCATGTGAAAAGGATTTTCAGCAGGATATTTTTTTGAAGTGAAGGAAAAAGAAAGTGGAAGAAAAATTTCATAAATGAATAACAATGAAAATTAAATTACATTTTACATAAGTGCGCTATCAGATTTAAACTCCTGTTGATATCATATTCTTGTAAAAGAAAGAAACATGATTTTCAGGAGGAGTAAATGACAATGAAAACACAAAGATTGACACAGTCTCAGAAATTAATGGTTTTTGTACTGACCATGTCTCTCTACGGATTAGCCACTTTGTTTACCGAGCTGATCCCATCTTTTCAGGTGGGGATCGTAGAATTTTCCGTAGAATATTTTCTCTTTATCCCTTTAGTGCTGGCAATGCTTTTTGATCCAATGTCTGCCGCTCTTGGGGCAGCTACAGGGGAACTGGTTTTCAGTGAGATCATGCTGGGACAGTTCGGTGGCCTGGGCGAGCTGGAAAAATTCATTACCGTGACCATCGGCGTGTATATCGCAGGCCGTCTGGTAAGAAATCCGAGAAATCGGAAGATGGCGGGTGTGGCCGCTATATCCGGCGTTGCCATCCAGCAGATTCTGGGAATGATCGTAGATATTATGAAGGTTCAGTTCGCTGTGGAAGATTTTGAAGCAGTTCCCGGACTTCCCCAGAGTGTATTTGCAACGGAAGGTTTTGCCTGCCTCAATGACGTTTTATTTTCCGGCATTCTGTTCTGTATGCTTCCTACACTTTTCCTGGTGCCAAAGCTCTATGGAAAGATCGAACCTCTGCTGGGAATGGAGCCCAGAACAGAAAAGACTGCACTTGAACCTATCGGACTGAAAGTGATCGTCTGTTCACTCATTGCATTTGCCGCAGCTGCAGCTTCCGAACTGCTGGCTACCAGCGGATTTTCCCTTATCGACTGGGAAGCAGGATGGGCAGAAAGCGGTACTGCCATGGCCGCAGGTATGGCAGTGGCAGCTTTGATCGCAATCATCGCTATTCTGGTAATAAAGAAAAACGCAGAGAGCCGTACAGAAAAAGCATAGAGAGTGAAAGTATGAACAGCATAGAAATCAAAAATCTTACATATTCTTATCCGGGGGCTTCGGCCCCCACTTTAAAAGATATAAATCTGGAAATCGAAAAGGGAGACTTTCTGGCTATTGTAGGAAACAATGGGTGCGGAAAGTCTACCCTTTGTAAAGTAATGAACGGACTGATCCCTCATTTTATTACAGGAGAATTTCAGGGAGACGTTCTGGTGGGAGGAATTTCCACCCTGGAGTCAGACATTGGGACTCTGGCACAGAAAGTAGGTTATGTGTACCAGGACTTTGAGAACCAGATCGTCCGTCCCACGGTTTTGGATGATGCATCCTATGCCTGTATGAATTACGGAATGAAGGATTATAAAGAACGGGGAATGAAAGCCCTGGAGCTGTGCGGCCTTACAGGAAGAGAAAATGATTACGTGTTCCAGCTTTCCGGGGGGCAGACCCATCTTCTTGCTTTGGCCGGTGCGGTTTCTTTGGGGCCTGAGGTGCTGATCCTGGATGAGCCTATTGCACAGCTGGATCCCCGCCATGCAGATCTGATCTATGAAATTTTAAAAGACTTAAATGAAAACCAGGGAAAGACAATCATAGTTATTGAACATCACACGGAATACATTGGAGATTACTGTAAAAATGTTCTGCTTTTGAAAGATGGGCGTGTAGAATGGAAGCTTCCGGCCAGAGAAGCTTTAAGCCGTGTAGAAGAACTTCAGGCAAGCAATATTTTCCCTCCCCAGGTTACTCTGGCCGCTTATGAGCTGGAGAAAAAAGGAAAAATCCCTTCGGCGAGGGAATACCCTTCTACTGTGGAAGAGGGAAAGAAGGCCTTCCGGAGATTGACTTTTCGTGACCAATATATGGAATACCAGATCAGACAGAAAAAGAGGGAGACTTCTGTAGAATATAAGCATGCGGCGGTTTCCTACCGTTCTGTAAAGGGAGAACCCAGAAAAATATTTGAGGATCTGAACCTGGAGATCAGCAGAGGAGAAAAAATTGCTCTGATCGGTTCCAACGGAGCTGGAAAATCAACTCTTATGAAAATGATGACAGGACTTCTGAAGCCTTCTTCAGGAGAGGTGCTGATCAAGGACATCAGCACCAGAAACGCAAAACCGGAGAATCTTTCGAAATATGTATCTTTGGTCTACCAGAATCCGGAGGATATGTTTATCAAGGATTCTATAGAGAACGATATTTCTTTTGCCATGAAGGCCCGGGGAATCGATAACTGGGAGGAAAGAACCAGCCAGCTTCTGGAACGTTTCCGACTTACGGAACTGAAAGACCGGGACGGAAGGCTTCTTTCCGGAGGACAGATGAGAAGGGCCAGCCTGGCCATCGGGATCGCCCTGAACCCGGAAATCCTTCTTCTTGATGAGCCTACGGCAAATCTGGATATTGCCACCAGAAAAGAAATCATGAGGACTCTTAATGATATGAAAGACATTACAGAAACAGTTATGATCGCTACGCATGATATGCAGCTGGTATGTGAATGGGCTCAGAGGATCATAGTCCTTTCTCAGGGAAAGATCATTGCAGACGGGACCAGAGACCAGATCTTTGGAAATCAGGAAGCGGTGAAAACCGCAGGAATCCGTCCTCCGGAGATTTTTACCATGGGACAGGTTTTAGATAAAAGGGCTTTTTGTTATACAGTAGATGAATTTTTAAAAGGGTTTGGAGGGTGAGAGAATGGAAAAGGTAATGAAAAAGCTTACAGACAGTGTTGTTGATAAGATATCCATGGACTTTCTCAGAAATCAGGTTCTGAAAAATGCCTATGGAAATGATGACACAGTCATCGCCCGGCTGGATCCCAGGATCCTTCTGGCCTGGTATGTTTTCTTTGCTCTGGCTCCTTGGTTTGTAGACAACCTGGTATTTCTCCTGGGCTGTTTCCTGCTGGTTGCTGTGACCACGATTATGGCCAGAGTCGCAGGCCTGGTGCTCTTCCTTTTCCTCCTTGGAGTTTTTTCCCAGACCGGTTATCTGTTTGTGGTCTCTCTGCTTTTCGGAGGAAATGCAGAGACCATCCTGCCTCTTCTGATTCTTACTTTAAAGGTGGCTACGGTATCTCTGGCGTCTATTACTGTGTTCTCCGGCCTGGATCCGGACCGGCTGTCTAACGGCTTAATGTGGTATGGATGTCCGGAAAGGCTTTCTTTCTCTATTTCTTACGCATACCGTATGCTCCCCATGCTCATGGAGGAATTTCAGAATGTACTTTTATCCTACAGATTAAGAGGGAACGCGCCGAATACAGAAACTTTAACAGGCAAGATCCGGTATCTGGTCTACCAGATCAAGATGATCATCCATTCCTTTTATCCTCTGATGCTGAACACAGCAAAACGGTCGAGAACCACTGTAGAAGCTCTGGAGATCAAAGGATACCGCTATGGAGCGGTGAATAAAGAAGTTAAAAAAATGAAGCTTTCTGCCTTAAAGGTGACTTACAATGATCTGCTGTTTCTGGCGGTTTCCTTTCTGTGGGTTTCCCTTACGGTTATGGCAATGACGATACTTTAGGAGGTAAACATTACGATGTATATAGACTTTCATACCCATGGAAAACTGGCCAAACGGCTTCCTTTCTCTACGGCTTATACAGACTGGCTGTTCGGAGAGGCAAAAGGAGCAGGACTGGATGCCCTGTGCCTGACAGAACATTTCAACACTCTGCAGTTTGATCAGGTCTATGGATATCTGCTGGATAAGTATGACAGGGAAGGTGATACTCTGGTGACAGAGCAGGGGCTGAGGATATTTGCCGGAATGGAGACGGATATCGCCGAAGGAGGCCATATTCTCTGCATGGGGATCCCGGAGGAAATCCTGGAGCTGAATAAGAGGCTGGAACCCTGTAAAGAAAAAGAAACCTTTCTTCCTTTTGAGAAACTTATGGATCTTTTTGACCAGTATCACCTGATCGTAGGAGGGGGCCATCCTTTCCGGGAAGGGGGCCATATTCCCCAGCTTCCAAAAGAACAGCTGAAACGTCTGGATTTTCTGGATCTCAACGGCAAGGACATTGCTGCGGACAGGGCGTCTACAGAGAAAAAAACAGAAGAATTGGGAAGGATTTTAAACATTCCGGTAGTGGCAGGAAGCGACACTCATCAGGCTGTCCAGTATGGCTGCATCCGGACCAATTTTACAAAAGAAACCTGCAGAGTAGAAGATCTGTATGAAGAAATGAAGGCTGGGAGATATACCATAGAAGTTTCCGAATTTGCCGGTTTTCAGGTGAAAGCAGCGGGACTGTTAAAAAAGGCTCTGAAAGAAATCCACGCCATAGGCGGAGATTATGTATCTGTACTATTAGGGGAACAAGGAGTATAATATTAAAAAAATACAGTCAGAAAGACAAAGGAGACGTTAAAGATGGCTTTATACAGTCAGGCAATAGAAATCGTTCTGGAAGCCGGGGAGCAGCTGATCGAACGGGAAGGGGTCCATAAAATTTCAGAGAAAGGGCAGACGGATTATGTAACAGCGGTGGATATCCGGGTGCAGAAGACCATATTTCAGAAATTGTCCCAGATAGACCCGGATATGCAGTTCCTCGGGGAAGAAAAGGATAACCAGGAAATAGATCCGGAGGGAAAGGTATGGATATTAGATCCGGTAGACGGAACTACAAATCTTATCCATGACTTTCACCACAGTGTGATTTCTCTGGCTTATAGTGAAGGCGGAGAAATCCAATTCGGGATTGTATATGATCCTTTTTCTCATGAGATGTTCGGCGCCAGGAAAGGCAAGGGAGCTTATCTGAATAAAGAGAGGATTTTCGTCAGCAAAGCAGAGAAGCTTTCTCAGAGCCTGATCAGTATAGGCACTGCTCCCGGCTGTAGAGAAGACGCAGACAGAGCTTTTGCCCGTATGCGCCGGGTCTATGATAAATGTCAGGATGTGAGAAGGATAGGATCTGCAGCTCTGGAGCTGGCCTATGTGGCCTGCGGCAGACTGGAGGGATTCTATGAAGGACATCTGAAAATCTGGGATTATGCCGCCGGAAAGCTCCTTGTAGAGGAAGCCGGAGGGATTGTTCTGGCAGACAAGAAAAGAGTTTTTGCCTCAGCGCCGGGGATCGCAGAAGAATTCCGCTGCATTGCGGAAGAAGAGGAGAAAGATATATGACCATCACGGTACCAGGAAAAGAAGGAAAATATACAAAGTCAGACGAGAAGATCCTGGAGTTTATGGAGTCTCATACAGACGAGTTTCTGTTCATGAGTATTGGAGAAGTGGCAAAAAAGCTGGAGGTATCGGAAGCCACGATTTCCAGAGCGGCCAGACATCTGGGCTACCGGGATTTTAAGGAAATGAAAAATGAGATCATCGGACAGAAGACCGGAAAAGGAGCTGCAGGGAAAATTGCCGGAACTCTCCAGAAAACCCAGGGATTTGATATAGGTAAGTGGTTTGCCATGCAGCAGGAATGTCTGAGGAATACTCTGGAAAATTTTGATCAGAAGGAATTTGCCAGGGCAGTTTCCCAGATCCAGAGCGCCAGGAGTATTTATATACATGGAAAAAACGCTTCAGCTTCTTCTGCCCAGCTTCTCTTTTTCCGCCTGCGGAGACTGGGATATAAAGTATTTATGGTGCCTTCGGGAGGCTCAGAAGTCATCGAGGGGATTGTACATGCAGGGGAAGGGGATCTGGTGATCATTTTCAGCTATTCTAAAGTTTCTGTGGAAGGAAAAATGATACTGGAATATGCAAAAACAGCCGGGTATACTACCATGGCCTTTACCAGCCGCCTGTATGCCCCCCAGGATCAGAGGGCAGACATTAATCTGTATGTATACAGAGGCGAAAAAGAAGAATTTCATTCCATGACAGCTCCGGCAGCCATGATCGACGCCCTGATCCTTGCCCTCTCCGAAAAAGACCAGGGAGATACCGCCCAGAATCTTCTGAAAATACAGAAACTGAAAGAGAAGTTTAAAAAGTAAAACGAAGTTTCTGAATGAAAGTGAACAAAGAAGATTTTTATTTGCTATGTGTGCAGGATGCATTTTTTCATCCAATGTAAACTTCCCAAAAAAATGCCCACACAAAGAATATATACCAAAGACTGCATGATTGGGAGTTCTGTAAGAATCCGGAAGGAAAAAAGAGTCCCACATTCACCTTGGATATTTCCGTAAAAATTTTTGATTTCATTTATATAATAATATCCGTCAAAAATCTGTTCTGGGGGCAGGTATTGGCGGGGAGGAATCATTTTCCCAAACAGCCAGCACCAAGCCGAGCAGATGACTATTACTAATAAGATACCGCTGGCTATAAAAAACACTCGGTAAAAGAATGGTTTTTGGCTGTCTGTATAAGCTTTTACAAGCAGCTTCCAGGAAAATACAATGCCGCTCCATAAGAAAGGAAGAACTAAAAGGAAAAGAAAGAAAAAAGAAATTCCCTTTATTGTTCTTTTCATCAAAGCAATGTTATGGAATTTTCCATGGAATGTTTGCCCATAATGGCCGTCCAATTCATAAGAAGAATCTCTGGCATATAAGAAAGAATTATTTTCATTCCAAAATAAGATTTTACTTACCAAAAGTTCTTCTTGTACTGGAGACTGGCTGAAAATCAGCTTTTGTTCTGCCGGCGGGATGAAATGTAGCACAGATGATTGTTCCTGAAAAACACCAGTAATAGAATAAGTCTGTTCTCCTACCTCCAGTGAATCGCCAGGCTGCTTCCCTAGCTCTTTTGCCAGGCTTTGTGAAAGTAATACCTGGGGAGCTGTAAAATCCATTTTTTTCCCATCTTTTATCTGCAATGCATCAAGTTCTTGGTATGCCTGATCTATCACTTCCGCTTTTCCAAAGGGAGTTTCTACATCGCAGCATATACCTGCGCTAAGGATTCCCTTTCCTGTAGGCTTTAGCGTTTCAGCAGACAGGGATATTTCCGAAGACGGAATAAACAGTATGGAATTTGGAATCTCTTCTAAAGATTCTTGAAAAAAAATAGTTGCCGTGCCAAAAAGCACCAGAGATATTAAAAGAAGTATGCTGCCTGAAAAAATCTTTTGTTTCCGCTGCCGTGTTCTTTTCATTTTACGGTTCCACCTTCTTTACTTTCATTCCTTCTTCCAATTCTTGTGAAGAATATCCTACGATCATTTTTTGGGAAGTTTCCACTATCACAAAATTTCCCTTTACTTCTTCGGGAAAAATCTCCATTGAAAAAACGGACGATTCTTTCTCCCACAGTCCGTCAGAGTCTTCTGTATAAAAAATTCCTTGTTTCCCGTTTTGAAATTTTTGGACACAGGAATATGGAATATTTATTTCAAAATCGGAAACTGTTTGGATAGGAACGTAATCTACCTGAATTTTCATTTTATCTTCTATGGTTGCAGCGGTAAAAGTACAAAATGCCAATAAGATCACCATAGCCGAGGAAATTTTTACAATCAGTTTTTTCATATAGCTTCTCCTTTATTTGGTAATGGCAGATGTAATCCCTTCTGATAATTCTTCATGGAAAAATAAGAAAAGCAGCGTGATTGGAAGCAGACACAAAATAGCACAAGCAAACTGCAGAGATAGATTCTCATCGTTCATGACTGCCAGAAAGACAGATAATGGAAAATCTCGTGGATCACTTAAAAATACCATAGGTTGTTCTACCATGTTCCAGCAGTCTGCAAAGCTGATCACGAAAAAGCTGGCTATTCCCGGTTTTCCGCAAGGAACCAGGACAGAGATAAGGATCTGCTTTGCATTTGCCCCGTCCAGGCTGGCTGCCTCTAAAAGTTCTTTCGGTACGTTGCGGTAAATCATTGTGATAAGTACAGTCCCCAATGGACTAAAAATATTAGGGAGGATTAAAGCCCAGTAACTATCTGCCAGATGTATTTGGCTTAATAACCAGTAGTCAGGTACTAAAGTTGCTTGTACAGGAAGAAATGTAAAAAAAATCAATAATCCGAACCAAAGACTGCTTCCCTTAAATTTGTAATGGGAAAAAGCTGCCGCTCCCATACAGGATGTGACCATCTGACCTGCCAAAATTAGAAAAACCATCCCAAGGCTTTTCCAAAACTTTATTAAATACTGGGGTGTTCCCAGAAACACTTGATAATAGGACATTAAAGAAAAATGGGAGGGAAATAACTGAAATCCAGCAGCATTCTCTGCTCCGTAAACGGACATTACCTCAGTGGGGGACATAAAGGAATTTATAACAATACTAAGTACCGGAAATAAAAATACAAGGGACAATGCAAGTAAAAAGAATTTATTTAAGATTCTTTTAATTATATTTTTTCTGGACTGCATGATAAATTGCATAGACTACTCCTATCATAGAAAAAACGATGATACAGATAAACATCATTGCAACACAGAGCTGCTGGAAGTTCAGATTTTCAAAGCTGCTGTTGACAAAATTTTGTATCATGTAGATTTCATCCTTTGGCGTTTCACCTCCTAGCAGTAACACTTCCCTGAAAGATTTGAAAATATCGATCATAGATACTAGGAAAGTTAGAAACAGCATAGGAAGCAGCATGGGAAGAGTGATGTGACAAAAACATTGCATGCCGGATGCCCCGTCGATCTGGGCATTTTCATAATAATTCCGGGGAATCATAGCAAGCCCTGCAAATAGCAGAATCATGTTGTAACCTACATTTTTCCAAAGAAACAAAAGAATCAGATGTATCATATCCGGCGAGGTATTGGAAAGAATACCTTGAACAATGACTACTATCGCAGAGACCGGAACTACCATGGGAAATACAAAAAAAAGACGGATTATTTTAGAACCATAGGTGGCCCGGTATAGGAGTAGTGCCAAAAAGAGAGAGAATAACAAGAGGAGGGGAACCCCTATAGCAATATAACGCAAAGTATTGCCTGTAGCTAGGCGAAATAAGGAGTTTTCCAAAAGCTCTTTATAATTCTCCAGCCCTACAAAGAATTTTCCTCCTCCTCCAAGCGTAAAACTTTTTCTCAAGATTACCAGGAAGGGATACAAATAAAATATCAGAAAGCCTAGAAGGATTGGTGAAGCAAACAGCTTTCCAACCCGCCTTTTTTTGGTTTCTATGATGCTGTTTTTTTTATTCTTTTGCAGTCTTATCATAAAATTCATAGAGGACTTCGGCTGTTTCTTCAAGATTTATTCCATCTCCTTCATAAAGAGGCTTTAAAAGGTTATACGTATAGTGGTCAACTTCAGAGCAAAGAATTCCATGGTCTACATAATCCACAGCTTTTTTAAAAGAGGCAAAAGCATCTTCAGGTATGCTATAGCTGCTTTGATGCTGCATCCATTCTGTCCAGGCATCTTTGCAGATGGGGATATTTTTATGGAATACCTGATCATAGATTCCAGACAAAGGTTTGTTATCTTTGGTTTTTATGGTAAGAAAGTCTCCGGATTGAAATCCTGGATCCAAAAATAATTTAACAAATTGAAAAGCTTCCTCTGGAAAAGCACAGGTTCTGCTGACTGCTGTATAGACAGCAACTCTTCCGAGTACTTTTCCTTCTTTGTTTTTTTGTAACAAAAAAACACCTGTTTCATAATCTTCCGTTTCCTGGGGATATACTCCGTCACGGGGATCCTCTAGAAGTACGGCATTTTCTGCAAGATACCCTATATTCTCTTTCAAAGCTTTTTCGTAAATAGGATATTTTTCCAGAAATCTTTGTTCGCTGCTTAAAATTTCAAAGATATCCTTTTCTGATAACTGCAGATCCTTGTTTGGATAATCTATGCATGAAGCCAGGTAATCTTGAGTAGTCATACGATTCCAAGCACAGCCGATATAGTGGATTCCTGGGTCAGATTGTCCGGACATAAATTTTTGAAGTTCTTCAAAACTCCAGGAAGAAACTTTTTCTTCCAGATGAATTGCCGATGCCACATTTTCTTTTAAAAACAGAACTGGAATCTGGTAGCATAATGGCAACACATATTGTTTCCCTTCATAGACCCCACTTTGCAGTATTGCTTTCTGATAGTTTTCTCTTTGAAAGCTTTTATCTTCTTCCAGGTAAGGGGTTAAGTCTAAAAGTACGCCAGAAGACATTACCTTATTAATGTTTGAAAATAATGGTTCCCGGCTTTCTATATCGTCCGATTCGTATTGTGCAGGCAGTAAAAAGATATCTGGTCCTTCACCTGCCATAGTCTGCGTCTGGATTCTCTTTATTGCAGCCTCACGTTCTTCGGCCTCTGAAGGAAGGGTTAAAATTTTAAATTCCACTTCTGGATAAACTTTGTTATAACAAGATATAAGGGTGTTAATAATTGGGGTGTATTCCGGCTCTGTGCAGATAGTCAAGCTTTCCGTCGTCTTTATGCCACAGGAAGTGACGCATAGAGCAAATGCCAATATAACAACTAAAAAAAACTTTTTCATGAAGCTCGCCCCCTCCTTTCTTTGCATGGATTATCCATTTGTTTAATTATTCTATAGTTTAAGTTATTTGTCAATATGATATGTTGATTTTGAATAAAAATTAGCAATAAATAACTAAAAATTTAGGAAAAATTACTTTGACTGTAAGGCTGTACTGTTTGTTTCTGACGGATTGTTCTTTTCCCGTCTTCCGTTGTAGTACTAGGAAAATTCCGATGTTTCCCACTTCCTGCCTTTTTCATTGGTTCCTTCAAACCTCGATTTTTCCCATATTTGCAGGAAATTTTTAATGCCCTTTTTGGGCTCTTTTTTATTGGAAAAATTTTTGGAGTATGTTATAAGAATAGTACTCTATAGTGCTTTGCGTGGGGATCAGTTATGGCATACTATTTAAGAAAAGAAAAAAGAAACAATCTATGGGCATTTTTTAATCTGCTACCATAGTTTGTTTCTTTTAAAGGTGTTAGAAATCAAAGTTTTCAAAAAAGAGATCAATTCCTATGATTTAATTCGCTTTATACGTGACTTCCGTGTGGTAAGAAGCGGAGATAACTCCTACATCAACATATCCAGAGATCAGGCAGTTAACGAAAAGATCAAAGGGTTGACCGGGATGACCAATCTGGATGCGTTGTATCTGACTGAAAAGGAAGTCGAAAATATCTTTAGCAACTGTATGCTGCTTGATTCCTGAGTACTAGGTTTTAAGTAAAACGACGGAATTCAGGTTTAATGTTCTCACTGTCATTTTCTTTCTCACTTCTTCATAGAAAGAACTATGCGACCGCTTTCTAATATTTGCCAATACAGCATAGCATAAGGCTGCTATAAACAGACTTTCCCAAATATAGATATTCCGCCAAAGCGATAGGTACGGTTACAAAGTAAGATTCTGCAAATGTAACCGTTCTACCAAAGCAATGGGTACGGTTATAAAAGAAGATTTCGTGAATATAACCGTTCTGCTGAGACAAATAGAACGGTTACAAAAGAAGATTCCACCAAAATAACCGTCCCTCCGGCATATCTGCTGCCTGGAGGGACGGTTATCAGGTCTTTTATCATGAAATGTTCTCAGTTACCCGCTCTGCATCCGTTTGATGACCTTCAGCCGGGTAAATTCTTCTCGTTCTTTCTCTTCCAGAGCATTGGAGATGCTCTTGGTAAGCGCCTCAAATTTGGGAATGGTAATATTCTTCAGAGCATTTGCCCGTTTCTGAGTCTTTTTAATATTCACCGCCAGCCGGTAGGCGGAATTTTCCACCATGGACAGACGGATAGTCAGCTCCTTTACCTTTTCAAAGGCAGCCTTGGCCTCATCCAGAGAAGCCTTGGTGCCGTAGTAGGCGTAGGTGGGAGCTCCAGAATCCGGTTCATACCGGACCAGAGGGATTTCTGTTCCCATAACACTTCTTGTTTTAATCTCAATAGAATTTTCCACCGGAACTGTCCGGGAAATCTCCTGTACATTGCTGATGCCGATCTCCATATTGGCCTTCTGAAGAGCGGCATAGGCAGTACGGAAGGTAATATCGATCTGGGACTGGATATCTTTTGCCTGATCGATCAGTTCCATCAGTTCCCGGATGAGAATATTTCTTTTCTTGTCCATCAGGTCGAATCCCTGCCTGGAAAGGGCCAGGGAATTCTTTGCCAATATCAGGTTTCCTTTGGTAGGAAAGGTATTAGGATCCATATCATCATCTCTCTTTCAGGAAACATTTCAGGAATTTTAAGCTTCTTCATAAGGTTTATAGTATTTATCCAGGATCTTTGTATCGATTCTGTCCAGTTCTTCCTTGGGGATCATGCCCAGCAGTTTCCAGCCCAGATCCAGAGTCTCTGTAATGCTCCGGTTCTCATCAGGACGCTGTCCTACAAATTCATGTTCAAAAGCCTCTCCAAATTTCAGATAAATTTTATCTATGGGAGAAAGCTCGTCTTCTCCGATAACAGACGCCAGGGCTCTGGCATCGCCTACTTTTGCATAGCAGGAGAAGAGCTGGTTGGCCACATCCTGGTGATCTTCCCTTGTAAATCCTTCTCCGATACCATCCTTCATAAGACGGGAAAGGGAAGGAAGTACATTGATAGGCGGATAAATGGCCTGGCCGTGAAGCTGCCGTTCCAGAACGATCTGTCCCTCTGTAATATATCCTGTCAGGTCCGGGATGGGGTGAGTGATATCGTCATTAGGCATGGTAAGGATAGGGATCTGGGTAACAGATCCTGTTCCTCCCCGGACAATACCGGCTCTTTCATACAAAGTGGCAAGTTCACTGTACAGATATCCCGGATAACCCTTTCTGGAAGGAATCTCACCCTTTGAGGAGGATACTTCTCGCATAGCCTCGCAGAAAGATGTGATATCCGTCAGAATGACCAGGATATGCATCCCTTTTTCAAAGGCCAGATACTCTGCGGCTGTGAGGGCCACCTTTGGAGTGATCAGTCTTTCTACAACCGGATCATTGGCAAGATTCAGGTACATGACCACATGGTCGGACACGCCGCTTTCTTCAAAGGTCCGGCGGAAAAATTCCGCCACATCATATTTAACGCCCATTGCCGCAAAGACAATGGCGAATTTTTCATTACTGTCCCCTCCCAGGGAAGCCTGCTGTACGATCTGGGCCGCCAGCTGGTCATGGGGAAGGCCGTTGCCGGAGAAGATCGGAAGCTTTTGCCCTCTGATCAGAGTGGTCAGACCGTCGATGGCGGAAATACCTGTCTGAATAAAGTTTCGGGGATATTCTCTGGTCACTGGGTTTAAAGGAAGTCCGTTAATGTTCAGCCGCATTTCGGAGACCACAGGCCCCAGACCGTCTATAGGCCGCCCGATGCCGTCAAAGGTACGTCCCAGAATCTCCGGGGAAAGATCGATTTCCATAGGATGGCCGCTGAGTCTTGTATGGGTATTCAGAAGGGACATACTTTCTGTTCCTTCAAATACCTGGATAACCGCTTTATCTTTGTAAATTTCTATGATGCGGCCCAGTTTCCGGGTGCCGTCGTCAATACGGAATTCAACGATCTCATCATAGGCGGCGTCCCTTACTCCTTCCAGAACAACAAGAGGGCCGTTGATCTCGCTTAGTCCTAAATATTCAATTGCCATTTCCAGTCCCTCCTTATCCGTTCTTTTCCATTACCGTATTATAGAAATCATCAATGGCCTTCATATAATCGTCCATCATTTCCAGATGGTCGTTTGGAACATCATATTTGATAGAGATCACTTTTTCAAAGATATTCTCTCTTTTCAGTATAGATACCGGCATTCCCATGCCCACCAGGATCTTGCATTTCTGATTCAGATAGAGGATCACTTCCATCATTTTAAACTGCTTTTCCAGAGAAACGCAGGTATCGTCCGGATGGAAGGCATTCTGCTGAAGAAATCCAAGACGGATCACCCGGGCGATTTCCAGGGTTAGCTTCTGGTCATCAGGAAGAACGTCGCTTCCGATAAGTTTTACGATTTCCATCAGACTGCTTTCTGAGTTCAGAATAGCCATCAGCTGATTCCGGTCATCCACAAATTTAGGAGAAACGTTTTCACTGTACCAATGGGCCAGATCTCCCAGATATTCACTGTAACTGGTCAGCCAGTGGATGGCGGGAAAGTGCCGGGCATAGGCCAGAGATTTATCAAGCCCCCAGAAACAGCGGACAAAACGCTTGGTGTTCTGGGTGACAGGCTCAGAAAAATCTCCTCCCTGAGGGGACACGGCGCCGATGATAGATACCGAGCCTTCTGTACCGTTTAAGTTCTGCATCATACCTGCTCTTTCGTAAAAGCCTGAAAGCCGGGAAGCCAGATAGGCCGGGAAGCCTTCCTCGGCAGGCATTTCTTCCAGACGTCCGGAAAGCTCTCTCAGAGCTTCTGCCCATCTGGAGGTGGAGTCTGCCATAACTGCCACATCATAGCCCATATCCCGATAATATTCTGCCAGAGTAATGCCGGTATAGATGGAAGCCTCACGGGCGGCCACCGGCATATTGGAAGTGTTGGCGATCAGGGTAGTACGGGCCATCAGGGGATTTCCTGTTTTGGGGTCATGAAGTTTGGAAAAGTCTTCCAATACTTCTGTCATTTCATTTCCACGTTCGCCGCAACCGATATATACGATAATATCTGCGTCGGACCACTTGGCGATCTGATGCTGGGTCATGGTCTTTCCTGTGCCGAAACCGCCGGGGACGGCGGCTGTGCCTCCCTTTGCAATGGGAAAAAGGGTATCCAGGATACGCTGGCCGGTAACCAGGGGCCTGGAGGCCGGATAACGGCGGCTTGTAGGTCTTGGAACCCGGATCGGCCATTTCTGGGCCAGCTTCAGCTCATATTCACTGCCGTCTGACAGTGTCAGCACGGCAAGAGTCTGTGTAATGTTGTACTTTCCATCAGGAACCACAGATTTCACAGTTCCCTGGATATTGGGTGGAACCATAGACTTATGAAGGATAGAAGGGGTCTCAGGAACTTCTGCGATAATGGTTCCTCCGTAGACCTCCATACCCGGGGAAATAGTCATGTGCACATCCCAGAGTTTTTCTGTATCCAGAGAGTCTACCTGCATACCTCTGGATATATATTTGCCGGATTGTTTGGCGATTACAGAGAGGGGTCTCTGAATACCGTCAAAAATATTGTCCAGGATTCCCGGTCCAAGGGTAACAGAGATAGAGTCCCCCGTAGCGGTGACAGTCTCTCCGGGCTTCAGGCCGCTGGTCTCCTCAAAGACCTGGACGGTAGTGGCATCTTTTTTCAGAGAGATGACCTCTCCCACCAGATGCTCCTTTCCTACATGAACCATTTCGGACATCTTGAACCCTGTATTTCCTTTCAGATAGATGACAGGGCCGTTGACGCCGTAAATAATACCAGTTCTACTCATGATTCAGCCCTCCGTCAAAATTAAAATTTTCCTTCTCATTTTCCAGCATAGTGAGAAGGGTATAGTCAATCAGAATATTTTTGTCAGGGATCACAGCCCGGATCCCCCCTATAAAAGAAGTCTGGGAGATCAGGGGCCGGATACCGGTGCGTTTTTCCATCTCCTCCGCCAGAGTCTGGTCGCCGGAGGAGAGATAGATCTCCGCCTGGTCCTCCCCGGCAGCTTCCAGAGCTTTTTTAATCTTTTCCTCCAGCCAGTCCTCATACTGGGGGGTGGCGAGAAATGTCTGAAGCATTTCCTCTACTTCATCAAAAAGTTTTTCCTGAAGTTCCTGCTGTTTCTTGGAGAGACGTCTTTTAATATGGAGATGCTCGGAGGAAAGAGCTTTGTTGATCTCTCTGGCGGCATTTTCAGACTCTATTTTAAACTGGTTTTCAGAAGCAGCCTGCTTTTCCTTTTTGTGCTTTTCCAGGTTCTCTTCCAGTGATGCCTTGTATTCGGAAATTGCTTTGGAAGCTTCTTCTTTCGCGCTTTCTATGGAGACTTCATAGAAATGCTGCAGTTTTTCTTCTGTTGTCATACCTATCACCTTCCTGTCATAATTTTAGTCCGATAGCTTCATTTACATAAGAAGTAATGAAGTCGGGGGCCCGTCCCGTTCCGTGGCGGTCAGGAATCTCCACAAGAAGAGGAAGACGGTGATTCAGGCGGACATCATCAATGATATCAGGAAATTCTTTTCCGAATTTCTCTGTAAGAAGGATCACGCCGTTTTCTTTATTGGCGATAGCCTCTTCCAGCGCCTTTTTCAGTTCTTCTCTTTCGTGAACGACCACACCTTCCACCCCTGCCAGACGCATGCCGGTGTAAGTATCAATATTGTCACTGATCAAAAACATTTTCATAGGAAATCATCCTTCCGCAGATATCAGCCTAATCTTCCCAGGATCATAAAGGAAATGATCAAGCCGTAAAGGGCAATACCTTCTGCCATAGCTACAAAGATCATAGATTTACCAAACAGAGAACCATCTTCGCTGATAGCTCCCAAAGCTGCGCTTGCAGAACTGGCTACGGCGATACCGGAACCAATGCCGGAAAGACCGGTAACCAGAGCGGCTCCCAGATAGCCAAGTCCTTCTGCCAGACCGGAACCGGCGGCATCTGTAGCGGCCTGTGCGCTTACTGTTCCGCCGAACATAACGATGGTTCCTACCAGAAGAGCGCCGAAGAAGAAGAAACAGTTGGCCGCCAGGCTTTTTTTATACCGCTTTTTGTTTTTCTCTCCCAGGAAGAAAGCTCCAAAAGGGATGATGATGCTTAAGATCAATGCTGCTGCGATAGTGATTTGGATAATGGTTGTCATAATAAAATCCTCCTAAATAATTTCTGTTTTATATTGAGACCTATGCCCGGTCTGATGAACTTTTTTGGTTTACCCGTTTCAGGAAGGGACGGAATTCTTTTCCGCTTCCTTTATAGAAACGGCTGAACATTTCGTAATACTCCAGACGAAGAACCTGAATGCCTACGATCAGTCCTTCCATAGCGCAAACGAAAAGATTTCCCAGTACAATGATGATCCAGTTGATGCTTCCGCCGCCTTCGGCTCCTGCCAGCATAAGTACAACGCCCATCATGGCTGCATGGCTTACGGCAAAGGCTCCAATACGTACAAAGGAAAGTGTATTGGAAAGAAAACTTAACATGATCTCAAACAGCTCAAAAAAGCTTTGTACGAAAAACATAGGTTTGCTGCCTTCAATGGCAGGGGTCTTCTTTTCTACCAGCCGGGTAATCGGCTCCTTCAGCATGATCAGGATCAGCGGAACTGCAAAAAGGACGATCAAAACCGCTGCTGCGGGAAGGGGATTTCCTGTGAGAAGCAAAATTGCCGATGCAGTCAGAGTTCCGTAGAATACCAGTCCGCAGACAGCATTCTGGTCAAACCAGGTTCCTTCTACATCCCGGGTCTTTACAGCATTTATGACATGAAAGACCATGGTGAGAAGGATAAGGAACATACCAAAGATGATAGCCACCACAAAGATGGTATTCATATTTCCAAGTCCCGGTACTAATGTCATTGCTTCAGCCGGCCGCAGCCACACTGCATCTATAATATCTTCAAATCCAAAGACACTGCCGAACATAAATCCAAAGAAAGTAGAGAAGATACCGGCAGTGCCGATAATGGCAGCCAGATCCAGATGCTTCTTTTTATATAAGAAAAAACCGCCCAGAGCCAGAAGAAGTCCCTGGCCTACATCTCCGAACATAACGCCGAAGATAAAGGAATAGGTTACCGCTACAAAGATGGTAGGATCCATTTCATGATAATCAGGAAGCCCGTACATTTTTACATACATTTCAAAGGGCTTGAAAATCTTTGGATTTTTCAGCTTTGTAGGAGGCTTACAGCTTATTTTGTTTTTATCATCCTCTATTACACAGAAAAGCTTAGGATCATCCTCAATAGCTTTCATAAATGCGGAAGCGTCGTTTTCTGTCATCCATCCGCAGAGTATATAGAAGGTTTCCTGATGTTCTTTCACACAGGCGGCCACCTTGCGCACATCAAAGTTGGTAGAAAGAGCGTTTAAAGCAGCCTGGGCAGAAAGGATCATGGAAGCGTCTTCCTTTAGAAGATTCTGGATTTCTTCCTGCCGTTTGTCATATTGTCTCTGCAGTTCCTCCAGCTTTCGGTTATACTTTGAGCAGAGAGCCTGAGGAGTACCGTGATAGAAATCTTTTTTTAGATAGATCCGTTCAAAATGCATGGAAGAGAATACGGCGTCTACCTGTTCCATCTTTGTCCAGAGAACAAAATACAGGCCCCATACATAATCCGAGTCTTCCCGGCAGGGGTAAAACATAGTATCCAGGTCATCGTATACATAGGTGTTGAACTTTTCATAGTACTCTTTCTGGATCCTGCCGAACCGTACCTGGACGAAACGGTAATGGATCAGCTTATCTACGTCTTCCGGCAGGGAAGAAAATGGAAAGAGACGGTTGATGTCTTCGGTGACAGAGGTCTGTTTAGCCATTAGCCTGTCACATTCCTGCCGTAGCTCTGAAATTTTTTCTCCCAGAGAGTCCAGCAGAGGCTGGATCTCTTCAAGGGAAATATCCTGGATCGGAACATTTCCCTGATCTCCCAGCAGAGAGGCAAATTCATTTACTTTTGCCAGCAGATCTCTGTAGGGATTGATCTGAATATAGGGAGATAAATGCTGCACCTGAGTGAGCTGAGCCATGGCGTTTTCCAGATGGATCTCATACTTTGAGAGATAATCGTTTACCACCCGGTCGATATCCGCCTTAGGGCCTGTAATACTCAGAAACTTCATTTTCTCGATCATTTTTGATCACCTCCGAGTTCTTACGCTTTGTGAATATAATCCAGTGTCTCAGCAGGCGAAAGTCCGTAGCGGACACATTCTATAGCTGTAGTCAGCCGGTCTACTTCGTGTTCTTTGTGATAGAGATAAGAATAGATCACAATTACTGAGTGTGGATAATTTCTTGCCTCTTTTTCTATGATCGTTTTCAGATTCAGATTATAA
Organism: Candidatus Blautia stercoripullorum; assembly: GCA_019120545.1. Lineage (GTDB taxonomy): Bacteria > Bacillota > Clostridia > Lachnospirales > Lachnospiraceae > Blautia > Blautia stercoripullorum. The sequence goes on from DWUX01000241.1 coordinate 21,999, forward strand.
AATTCTTCCAGTTTCTCCGGGGCAAGGTCGGGGAAACGTTTTTTGTAGTAAGTGGCGTCCAGCGCCCGCCGGAATTCCTCCAGGTCTGACGCCTCCACCAGAGCTGTCATGTCATGCTTCGATAATCGGTACCGCATAGGGATCAGCAGCGCATAGATGTCTGCCGGAGCCATATGATAATATTTTTTAGAACGGTAGATCCATTGCAGATTCAGCATGTCAAACTTATTTCCATAAGCAGTGGTAATCTCTTCCAGATCCCGTTTTTTAAACAGTTTTTCCTTTACAGACCAGATATTGGAAAAATAGTATTGATCCAGGGCCATACCGTAGTCAAAAAGGGTGGGGGTATAATCCCGTCCCAGTCTGCTCAAGGGTCCATAGTATTCAGAACCCTGGAGATTTCCGATAAATTCTTCTACCGTAGAAGAATTGGCAAGCTTTTCAATATTCAGTTTTGAATGACGGTCAAAAAAGGACTGGAAAAGGGAAAGGTCCAGATCGGCTCTTCCTTTATCAAATATTTTTCTGAGACAGTCCTTCATAACTGCAATCTCATATCTTTTAAAATAAAGGGCCATAAAGGTCCGCTGTTCAGGATTTGCAAAGCGGTACAATTTGGCAAAATTCTGGTGGATCGTGTGGGTAAGGAGCTTTTCAATATCTCCTCTGTGGAGACTGTTTTCGTCTAGATCGGCCCACAGGTCGGCGAATCCAGGCTGCTTTTTCAAGTATGCCACGATCTGTGGAACAGAATCCATCTGAGCAATCTCCTGATACTGCTTTTCATTCATCAGTTTACTTTCCATAGCCCGTATTTTTGTAGACAGGCCGCTGTAAGAAAGCAGACTTCCCATAATCTCACATCCTTAATATACGGTTATAGATTTGTTTTGCCAGGGCCGTATGACATTCTGTATAATGCTTTTCCATTTCTTCCAGAGTCCGGGCCGTTTCAGCTTCCTGATGCGCCAGCTTCTCTTTCATCTGGGTTTCCAGCCCTTCCCGGATCCCGGCTGTTTTCTTCCGGGTTTCTTCATCTATGGACCGGTCAAAATCCTGGATTGCCTGGTCGTATTCTAAAGCCAGCTGCTTTTTTTGTTCCGACACATCGTCCATGATCTGAGAGGCGGCAGCTTCTATTTCAGCCAGTTTGTTGATAATGTCTTCCATAGAATTCCCTCCTTAAATTTCTACCACTTATCATACACCATTTTTGGAGAAAAGTCATATAAAATCCATGGAAAAATTAGGAAAAATGATAAATTTGCATTAAAAAAATAATCCATAGAAGACAGAAAGCATGAATTGTGGAAAGAGACTTGCAATATCGGCAGGAAATCATGTATACTCTTAAAGAAATCAGGGAAAGGCAGGCATACCATGAGATTAAGAAATATACCGGGAGCAAAGGAAACCATTGAAAATAATAGATTTGTGGTCCATCAGATACAAGAGAAAAGGAATCATTGGAAGGATGTTTTCGGAAACGAAAATCCTGTGCATATCGAGGTGGGAATGGGAAAAGGACGTTTCCTTATGGAAATGGCAGCCCTGAATCCGGAAATCAATTATGTGGGGATTGAAATGTATGACAGTGTTCTTCTCAGAGCAGTTCAGAAAATGGAAGAAAAGGCAGCACAGGAAACAGCCCCCGGTAATCTTCGTTTTATTCGGATGGATGCCAGGGAACTTCCTCTGGCATTCGGGAAAAACGAAGTGGACAGGATATATCTGAACTTTTCTGACCCATGGCCAAAAGAGCGTCATGCCAAAAGAAGGCTTACTTCCAGACAGTTTTTTGAAAGGTACGATCAGATCCTGGCGCCTCAGGGTGTCGTAGAATTTAAGACAGATAATCGACCTTTGTTTGAGTTTTCTCTTGAAGAGACAGAAGAGGCGGGCTGGAAAATTATGGCTCATACCTTTGATCTGCATCATGATCCTACTATGAATGAGGGAAACGTGATGACAGAATATGAGGAGAAATTTTCATCTATGGGAAATCCCATTTATAAGCTGATTGCCGGAAGATAAGGATGTTGAAGCTATGACAGGGAATTGTACGGGATCATATAATATATAGAAGAATTTTTGCGGGGAATCTATGAGCAAGAAAAAAGGCGGGCTGGAAAAAATGTTGTTTCAGTGGGCTTATCAGAATAGAAAAGGAGAGACACGGGCAGCTCAGATCTTAAAGTCTATAGAAGAAACAGAAAAGGCTTTAGATAATGTAAAATTTAAAAAAAGAGGTTAAAAATAAAAAATTAAAAAAATATAAAAAAAAAGCTTGCATTTTGTAAAAGTCTGAGTTATAATATCTCTTGCGTTGAGGGAAACGCAAAAACAAAAGAGATGCGCCTTTAGCTCAGTTGGTAGAGCAGTAGACTCTT
>DWUX01000242.1 GCA_019120545.1 Candidatus Blautia stercoripullorum
TAGTGATCATGTTTTTCTTGTAAGTCAGACCCTGAGCATCCCGGATCACCTCTTTTGTAGAAGCTCCAATGTATTTTGCCGCGCTTCCAAAGCCTGGTGTATGATCGGTAAGAGCCAGGTCATTGTCTATAGTTTTAGGAACTCCCAGAAATTTCTGACTCTGTCCAGTAATGATAGCGTAATCTGAAAGTTTCTTTATGGTATCCATGGAATCATTTCCCCCGATATAAATAAAAGTATCGATTTCCAACTTATTTAAGATTCCAAAAATTTTTTCATAAATTGCTTTATCTTCATGAATCTCCGGCAGTTTAAATCGACAGGATCCCAGAAAAGCGGATGGTGTCCTTTTTAAAAGTTCGATATCCAGTTCTGAATGTATCTGAGTAGACAGATCCACGTACTGCTCGTCTAAAAGTCCCTGGATTCCGTGAAGCATGCCGTATACCTTGTCAAATCCACGTTCTATGGCATTTTTATATACTCCTGCAAGACTTGAATTAATTACAGCGGTAGGTCCGCCAGACTGACCAACAATAATATTTCTTTTCTTTGCCATTGTGACTTTTCCTCCTTATGATTCAACAGGCCTCCATTATCAGGCCCTATAACCGTTATTATAACAAAAAAAATCCATGCCAGCAATACTGACATGGATTTTTTGTATACTCAATTTCCTGCATTTCTCATTTTTTTATGCAGTTTGTACAATTCAAACAATTTTAATACTCATTGACATCAAAAATCAAACTTATCTTCAAAATAAGCTTTCAAATCTTCAATTTTTACTCTCTCCTGCTCCATAGTGTCACGGTCTCTTACCGTAACAGCTCCGTCGTTTTCAGACTCAAAATCATAAGTAATGCAGAAAGGAGTACCGATCTCATCCTGACGGCGGTAACGTTTTCCAATATTTCCTCTGTCATCATACTCACAATTATATTTCTTGGAAAGCTGCTGATAAACCTTCTGTGCGCCGTCTGCCAGTTTCTTGGAAAGAGGCAGAACACCGATCTTCACCGGTGCCAGAGCCGGATGGAAATGAAGGACTGTCCGGACGTCATTTTTCTCTGCATCCAGAACTTCTTCATCATAAGCGCTGCACAGGAAAGCCAGCACCATACGGTCTGCGCCAAGGGAAGGCTCGATAACATATGGAATATACTTTTCTTTTGTTTCGTCATCAAAATAGGTCAGATCCTGGCCGGACACTTCCTGGTGACGGGACAGGTCATAATCGGTTCTGTCTGCGATTCCCCACAGCTCGCCCCATCCGAATGGGAAAAGGAATTCTACATCTGTAGTCGCCTTGCTGTAGAAGCTAAGTTCTTCCTTATCATGATCACGGTAACGGACTTCTTCTTTCTTCAGTCCCAGGCTGTACAGCCAGTCCAGGCAGAACTGCTTCCAGTATGCAAACCATTCCAGATCTGTATCCGGTTTGCAGAAGAACTCCAGCTCCATCTGCTCAAATTCACGGGTACGGAAAGTAAAGTTTCCTGGTGTGATCTCATTTCTGAAAGATTTTCCGATCTGGGCGATACCGAAAGGCAGTTTCTTTCTGGAAGTCCTCTGTACGTTTTTAAAGTTGACAAAGATTCCCTGGGCTGTCTCAGGTCTTAAATACACCGTATTTTTGGCGTCCTCCGTAACCCCCTGGAAAGTCTTGAACATCAGGTTAAACTGACGGATATCCGTGAAATTATGTTTTCCACAGCTTGGGCAGGGAACATTATGCTCTTCAATGAAGTTTTTCATTTCTTCCTGGCTCCAGGCGTCTACGCTGCCTTCCAACTTGATGTTATTTTCTGCACAATAGTCTTCGATCAGCTTATCTGCACGAAATCTTTCATGACACTCCCTGCAGTCCATAAGCGGATCAGAAAATCCTCCGAGATGTCCGGATGCCACCCAGGTCTGAGGATTCATAAGAATGGCACAGTCTACACCTACATTGTAAGGACTTTCCATAACGAATTTCTGCCACCAGGCTTTTTTTACATTATTCTTTAACTCCACGCCCAGATTTCCATAATCCCATGTATTTGCCAGGCCGCCGTAAATCTCTGAACCTGGATACACAAAACCTCTGGATTTTGCCAGGGCAACAATTTTCTCCATTGTCTTTTCCATTGTATGATCTCCTCTACTATTAAATTATATCTGTATTTTTCCGATAAGCCATATTATAACTGCTGAAACTGTTCTTTTCAACCGTTAAAAGGCTGTTTTTCCCTGTCAATCCATGATTTTCAGGATTTCCAGGCTCTTAAACTCCCGGTCTATGTATCTTTTCATATAAGCACGAATCACTCTTCCAACCTCATCCCGGATTTCTTTAGTCACAGTAAAGGAATAAAGTTTTTCCAATTTAGCGGCAATAATAAACTGAAGGGTATATAAAGCGGCAGGGCTTATATGGATCAGACCTTTTTGTCCCCTGCCGCAGGAAGAACAGAAAACACAGGAATTTTCTACAGAAAACCACTCTATATTCTCTGAAGTGCCGCAGGAAGCGCAGGTAAAAACAGAAGGATATTCTCCGTTGACCGTCATAATCTTCAGTTCAAAGATATACCGGATGAGCACATTATCAATCTGCCCTTTTACCAACGCTTTTAAAGTCACATAGAGCAGGTTCAGCATTTCTTTTCCATCTGCATTTTCTCTGACATAATAATCCGCCAGCTCCAGGAAATAAAATCCATAATATACTCCCGGCTGGATTCCCGCCAATTCAGAAAAATAATGCATCACAGAAGCAGAACGCATCTGATAGGCGGTCCTTCCCTCATACAGATAAAAAGATCCAAACACAAAAGGATTTGCCGCAGCCAGAAGGGAACTGTTCTGTCTTCTGGCCCCTTTTGCAAAAGCCGTGATCTTGCCTCGTTCTCTGGTAAGGAGCACCAGCCTTTTATCATAATCTCCCACCGGCATGGCAGACAGCACCATACCGGTCACAGTGATCAGATCGCTCATCAGACTTCCTTCTTATCATATCCAAAGTTTTTAATAAGAAAATCGCTGTCTCTCCAGTCTTTCTTTACCTTCACCCACAGTTTAAGGTTTACTTTCTCCTCCAGCATTTTCTCAATCTCCGTTCTGGCCTGGCTGCCGATCTTCTTCAGCATGGCTCCCTGTTTTCCTATAATGATCCCTTTATGAGAGTCCCTTTCACAGATAATGGTGGCATCTATATCCACGATCCCGCCTTCAGGACGTTCTTTCATTCCTTCTATCGTCACGGCAATGCCGTGGGGGATCTCTTCTTCCAGACAGCGGAGGGCCTTCTCCCGGATCATCTCCGCCACGATCTGCCTCTGGGGCTGGTCTGTCACCGTATCCTCATCATAGAACTGAGGGCCATAGGGAAGATATTTAAAAATGCAGTCCAGCAGGGTATCCAGGTTTACAGACCGCAGAGCGGATACCGGCACGATCTCTGCAAAATCTAGGATCTTCCGGTAGGCTTCTATAAAGCCTGCGATCTCCTTTTTCTCTACCTTATCTACTTTATTCATCACCAGGATCACCGGAAGCTTTGTCTTTTTCAGCTGCTGGGCAATATGCTGTTCTCCTGCTCCGATATAATCTGAGGCTTCCACCAGCCACAGGATCACGTCTGCGTCCTGGAAAGTTCTCTGGGCCACATTCACCATGTATTCTCCCAGCTTGTTTTTGGCTTTATGGATTCCCGGGGTGTCCAGAAATACGATCTGCCCCCTCTCACAGGTATAAACTGTCTGGATACGGTTTCTGGTGGTCTGAGGCTTTCTTGAAGTTATGGCGATCTTCTGCCCGATCAGATGGTTCATCAGGGTAGATTTCCCCACATTAGGCCTGCCGATTATGGCTGCAAAGCCTGATTTAAAATCTTCCTTCATATATCCTCCTTTGTTATAATAAGTGCTTGATTTCCTTAAATACCTCTTTATCCTGCTGGATCTTCTCTTCGCTTCCGATAACACAGATCCTATCCTGATCTACGATAGCATCTACGATTCCCGCCAGGTTTTGGATATCCTGAGGCTGAGCGTCCAAGATCTCCCTGCGTTCTTTTTCCATATCCTCTTCGGTGATCCCGGAAAACCAGGCATTGAGAGACATAGCTCCTTTTGCGGAAGGAGTCAGAGGCGCATCTATCTCACTGATGGTTCCGATAATATACTTGGTCATTTCCCTCTCGTCAGCGTCAAAGGAACGGATAAAGTCTCCTGTCTTACGGAACACTTCCAAGGTGTTTTTCAGATGAGGATCCCTGTAGGATACCAGGAAGCCGTCTCCTGTTCTCCGGAACCCGCTCATACAGCCATAGGCGCCGCCTTTTACCCGGATATTGGTCCAGAGATATTCATAGCTGAGCATTACTTTTAAAATCCGCAGAGCGCCTGTATACTCATAGCCTTCGTCTGCAAAATTTCCGGCTACGGCTACATACTGTACCTGGCCGGAGGTCTGGAATCCTTCGTTCTTATTTTCGAATACCGGTTTCAGGCAGACATCTTCCATCTCTCCGTCAGGCAGAACAGATTTAAGGCCTTCTACCTCTTTTTCCAGACGGCTGTATCCCTTCTGATCTGCTGTATAGCTGACGATCAGATTCTCCCTGCGGAACACCAGTCCCATCAGTTCCTTCAGATTTTCTATGATCTCTGTCTTTTTCTCCTGGAAGTTCTTTTCCAGATCATCGATCAGATCATAAAAGTCAATCCCTGCGATCTGTTCCTGGAAATAAGCATTTTCAGAGAAATAAGACAAGGCTCTGTTCACTGCTGTTGAATGTCCTGCAGAAACCATGCTCATCTGCATCCTGGATTTCATTTTTGCAAGGATCTCATAGAGCCGTTTTTCATCTTCCAGCTTGGAAGTACAGAGAATCTCCTGGATCATCTGGAATACAAAAGGCAGATCCTCATATAATGCCTTAGCCTTTATCCCCATCATATGGGTAGTCAGCCGGTTGTCTTTTGCGCTGCCGAAAACCTGGATGCCAAAAAGGATTCCTCCTGTTCTGGCATTGATCTCATTAAACAGTTCCCCGTAAGTATAGTTCTTTGTATCTACATATCCCAGAACCGATTTCAGGATCCCCAGATATGGGATCAGCCGGGCAGGAACCTTTTTGGTATTGAACAGCAGATTCAGATAGCCGATCCCGTTTGTATACAGATCATGATGGAGGATCAGAGTATCCCCGGAATGTTTCTCCGTATTGTAGATTTTTCCGCTTTTTCTGCTGATATCCTCTCTCTTCAGAAGAGGGATCGTCTTCAGGGCCTCTTCTGACTCGGGAGCATCCTGGTATTCTTTTAAGTGAGCAGTATCTTTCACTAATTTTTCTAATTCTTCCCTGGAAAGAGAATCTTTGTATGCTGCCAGTTTCTTCTCCAGTTCTTCTTCTCTTTGGGCTGCCAGGCCTCTCTTGGGATTTACCACTACCACAGAGGCATGGGTGTTGTCCAGAAGATACTCCTGGATCAGTTTTTCGAAATATCCGGTTCCGGCTTTCTCTTTTAATTTTCCATAAATATCCAGACGCATCAGCTGGTCAAAGGGCTTGCTGTCATCATACAGCCAGCTGTCAAAAACATCGATGCCATACATCAGTCCCTTAGGGAAGGAAGAATAGTCAGCTTCCCGGAAACGGAACTCCATGTAATTGATACCGGCGGCTACAGCCTTCTGGTCGATTCCTTCTTTTACAATCTTTTCCAGAGTTTCTCTGATCAAAGAGACAAACCGCTCCTTATTCTCCGGACGGGCATTTTTTGCCACAATAGAAAAGAAAGGCTGATAAATCCCGTCTTCATAAGAACCCAGGATATCTTTGCCGATGCCGGCATCCAGAAGAACCTGTTTCAAAGGCGCCCCCGGTGCGCTTAAAAGGACGTAGTCCAGCACTTCAAAAGCAATGCATTTCTCCACATCCAGGCTGTCTCCCACCACCAGGTTATAGGAAAGATAAGAGTTATCTTCTATAGGTTCGCTTTCTGACACCGGATATTCCATTTCGATTTCTTTCACTTGATCGAAGGGTTTCTGTCTTGGAATAGCGGAATCTACCGGAATACTGTCATATTTTGAAAGGTATTCCCGGTCCATCCAGTTCAGCCGTTCCTCCATATCCATATCTCCATAGAGATAAATATAGCTGTTGGCCGGATGATAGTACCTGCTGTGGAAGGAAAGGAACTGGGAATATTTCAGATCCGGAATACACTGAGGATCCCCTCCAGATTCCACACCATAAGGGGTATCCGGAAACAGGGAATTAAAGATCTCCCTATCCAGCACATCCTCCGGAGAAGAGAAAGCTCCTTTCATTTCATTATACACTACGCCGTTTATCCTGACCGGGCTGTCCATATCCTTCATTTCATAGTGCCAGCCCTCCTGGCGGAAAATCTCTTCTCTCTTATAAATATTAGGAAAGAACACCGCATCCAGATAAACATGCATTAGATTTTTAAAATCCTGATCATTACAGCTTGCTACAGGATACATGGTCTTATCAGGATAGGTCATAGCATTTAAAAAAGTATTCAGGGATCCCTTTACCAGTTCTACAAATGGATCCTTCAAAGGAAAGTGTTCAGAGCCGCATAATACGCTGTGTTCCAGAATATGGGCCACTCCTGTACTGTCTGCCGGAGGAGTCCGGAAGGCAATGTTAAAAACTTTGTTGTTGTCGTCATTTTCCAACACCATGACTCTGGCGCCGCTTTTTTTGTGTTTCAGCAGATAGCCTTTCGAATGGATGTCGGGGATTTCCTGCTGCATGACCAGCTGATATCCAGGTACTGCTTCCAATTTCATAATCATTCCTCCTGATGTATTTTATGTCTGCCCGTCCAAACAGGCTGTTTTTATGCGATAATAGCCTGGGCAGAAATCTCTGCCCAGGCTATTAATATAGCACATTTTCCCCTGAGATGATAGGGGCATTTCAAATGTTTACAGCTTTGAATACCCGTATCCGTTGACGATCGCATCGATTTTTTCTTTTCTCTTGCACATTGGGCATTGCTCCGCCGGATATGACTCATAGTTGGGTATATCCTGCTTATAGAATACAGAATTGATATCCAGACCTGCCACTTTAGTAACCGCACTGAAGATTGCAGATACTCCCTGTATAATACCGCCATAGTACAGAACGCTTTCCATACACTGACGGAGTGTAGCTCCGGTGGTAATAGATCCCATCAGTATCACTACATTTCTGTTCCGTACCATGTGCTGGATATTGTCACGGAAAATCATCTGGCCATTGGAATTAAACTCAGGAGTGACAATATAAATCGTCTTGTGAGCATTCATAGACAAAACTCCCGCCTTTGCCAGTTCCTCTGCCAAAAAGGCTCCTATCACTTCCAGTCCGTCCATGCAGATAATAGAGTCTACTGGCGTTGAAGTCTCATATCTGCTGGAAAGAAGCCGGGCGATCCTGGATGCCTCTGCACATCTGGTCTTCATTGTAGTCATATCCAGATAATGACTGATATGGGACTGGGACGTCACAAAATGACCTGGTATGATCTTTAACTGAATCTTTTCATCTCCCTTTGCATAAGCTTTAAACATCCTTGCTTCTAATTCCATAACCATGCCTCCTCTCGAGATTTTCTGTTAATCTCAATATTCCCGAACAATTTTCTGATAATTAATTATAGCACTCTTTTTCATTAAAGGAAAGAAAAATCTTGCTTCTTGACAATATACACAATCTATGATAATTTTATTAGCAAATCAGAAAGGATGTGAAATTATACATGGACGGAGATCCTGACACTTGTAGTTGCAAATATCGAAATTCTGCCAATCCATGTTTATTATTATGAATACATAACGGGGCAGTTACACAAGGAGTAAACAGAGATTTTTCTGTTCTTTTTTGTGTGACCGTCCCTTTTTGCGTTTCTTAAATAATAACATTGGAGGAAATAAATACTTATGATTGGTTCGATTATTCTATTAATTGTATTGATATTTTTAAATGCTATTTTTGCCAGTGCGGAAATCGCTGTGATTTCCATGAACGACGCGAAGCTGAAGAAACTGACAGAGGAAGGAAATAAAAAGGCCATTAAGCTGACCAAGCTGACAGAACAGCCTGCAAGATTCCTGGCTACCATACAGGTAGTGATCACTCTGGCCGGATTCCTGAACAGTGCTTTTGCCGCAGACTACTTTGCTGATCCTCTTGTAGACTTATTTATAAGTCTTGGAGCCCCGGTTCCGAGAAATGTGTTAAGTTCTGTTGCCGTTATCATCATCACTGTGATTCTTTCTTATTTCAACCTGGTCTTCGGTGAGCTTGTTCCGAAGCGTATTGCCATGAAAAAGACAGAATCTCTTTCTCTGGCGCTGGCTGGTCCTTTATATACGATCTCTAAGATCTTTACTCCCCTGGTATTCCTGCTTACAGTATCTACCAACGGCGTTCTGAGACTTCTTGGGATCGATCCTAACGAAAGTGAAGAACAGGTTACAGAGGAAGAGATCCGTATGATGCTCTCCGAGGGAAGTCAGCAGGGTACCATTGATCAGAGTGAGACGGAAATGATCCAGAATGTGTTTGATTTTAATGATATTTCTGTAGAACAGATCTGTACTCACCGTATTGACGTAACTTCTCTGGATATCAACGACAGCCTGGAAACCTGGCAGGGGATCATTTTTGAAAGCCGCCATACTTTTTATCCTGTATATAAGGAAAACACCGACAATATCGTAGGGATCCTGAATACGAAGGATTATTTCCGTATGGAAAACAAATCAAAAGAAGAAATTATAAATCATGCCATTGATAAACCCTGGTTTGTACCAGAAAATATGAAAGCAAATGTTCTGTTCCAGAACATGAAAACTTCCAGAAAATACATTGCTGTACTGATCGATGAATACGGCGGCATGTCCGGTCTGATCACTCTCCACGACCTGATCGAAGCCCTGGTAGGTGATCTTTACGAACTGGAAGACGCCGTACAGTCTCCGGATATCCAGCAGATCGGAGAAAACTCCTGGGAGATCCAGGGTTCCGCAGATCTGGAAGATGTGGCCGAGGCTCTGGGCATTCAGCTTCCTACTGAGGATTTTGATACTTATAACGGCTATGTCTGCGACGTGATCGGACGGGTTCCTGCCAACGGCGAGACCTTCTCCTGTGAAACAGAGGACCTCAGTATTCAGGTACATAGTGTGGTAAACCACCGTATCGGAGACAGCACTGTGATCAAAAAGATAAAACCGGAAACAGAAGCCGAAGAAGATTAAAGACCATTATGTTGCTGCATCTATCTTTTAGCCTGCTTTTTTATCCAGGTCCAATTTAAGAGGTATTCCTCTGTACCTTTCTTTTCTTGTACGGTTATATTTCACCTTTTTGAAATATAGCCGTACTTTTTCATCTTTTTCTACGGGTATATTTCCATTTTCCCAAAATCCTGCCGTATTCTTTACTCTTTTTCTACGGGTATATTTCCACTTTTTTTAAATCCTGCCGTATTCTTCACTCTTTTTCTGCGGGTATATTCCCACTTTTTTAAATCCTGCCGTATTCTTCACTTTTTTTCTACGGGTATATTTCCCATTTTCCAAAATCCTACCATATCATTCGCTCTTTTTCTACGGCTATATTTCCATTTTTCGAAAATCCTGCGGTACTTCCTTCTTTTTCTACGGCAGTCTTTTCCTTTCCATGCTTTCCGTTGTATGAATATCTTATTACAGTACTCGTATTTTCTCCTGGCAGCTTTTGGCGCATAGGAAACAGAGTTCTCTGTGTACAAAAAAGGCGCCTGTCCCGGAAAACCGGGTACAGACGCCTTTTCTTCTGCTTGGACACGTTTTAATTATATATTATATAATTATTATTTTATTTTTCTTACTCTTCTGTCTTGCTGTACAGAGTAACCAGCTTCTGGAGATATGCATATCTCTCTTTTGCTTCTTCCTCGTTCTTAGCAAACAGTCTTGCTGCCTTTTCAGGATTGGAGCGTTTCAGAGAATTGTAACGAACCTCTCCGTCAAGGAATGCCTGGTAGTCATCAGCTGTTGGAGCTTTGGAATCCAGTGTGAACTTATTCTCAGCAGCAGGATTGAAGCGGAAGTTGTGCCAGTATCCGCACTTAAC